>JBDUAL010000203.1:0-4341 GCA_040004685.1 Anaerolineaceae bacterium
GGAATCCATTCGCGAACTTGATGGGCTAATGCGAGAGACGAGTGGATCGATCCTGAGCCCTTCCCGGGCCTGCGGCGTTACCGGTTTCGGGCGCTGGCACCTTGTCCAACCAGATGATGACAGCTGAGTAGGAGTAGTAGGTGACGTCCACATAGTCGCCCTCTTTGACCCCGGCCAGCTGAAATTCGTCACCGCGGAGAATCTGTTTGCCGAGGCGGATATAGTGGCTTTTGATGACGAACGAATCACTGCGTGACCAGCGCCGCGTCACCAGGCCCGTGCGCGTGGCAGGCTCGCCGTAAAGATCCAGAAGCGCCTGGCCGGACTGGAACGCGAAGAGCGCGGCCATCACGCCGATGATGACGACGAGCACCCAGCTGCCCCCGTGGTCGCCCGAATTGAAAGCCGTGTCCCACACGTAGAAGAGCAACAGCAGTCCCATTATCCCAGCGAGCGGCGTCCAAAGAATCGCGGAGCGGACGATGCGGTTGCGCACCCCCCGGCGGTGCATCTCTTCCTGCAGGTCGGGGTCGTCTTTCCAGTTCTGTTTCATGGCAAAGTTATCAATGCGCCGATGGCGAGTGCCTCCGGCGTGAGCCCGGGATTAAGAGCAAGGATCGCATCAACAGTTGTTCCGCCTGCGGACGCAATTCCGGACAGCGTATCGCCCGCGCGCACGGTGTAGGTCTTTTTTACGGCACTGGGCGATGCGCCCGGCGTGCTTGTTCCTTGCGTGGCGCTGGCAACCGCGCTACTTGCGCGCGTTGTAGTGGAGCCCGGCCGGGTCGGCGTCGCCGTCGCTCCTGTCGCCGAGGTTGCTGTCGCGAGGGTGCGCGAGTTATCAGCGCTGCTCTTGCTTTCTGGTGGCCGAACGAGGAGAAAGACGCCCACCAGCGAAGCGACGATCAGGGCAACCACGGAGCCTCGATAGACGGCGGCAGAGGGCGTGGCAGATTCGGGTGCCATACATCGCAGGCAGGCCTCGTCGCCGTGCTCCTCGCAGTAGAGCCGTCCGCAGGTGGGGCATTCGGATTCGCCTTCGCGGTCGCAGTAGTGACAGTTCGGTTCGGCCATCCTCCGTTAGCGTAGAGAGGCGCGCGCAAAGAGCAAAGAAATGGTCGCGCAAACCGTGCGGCGGAAGTCTGCTGTGCGACTGCCGAGAGGCGCGGCGCCCAGCCCACCGAACTCCGGCACCCAGCGCTCTTGTCCGGTGTAGAATCGCGCCCATGAGTACGACTTTCGAACACCTCCAACTCGACCGGGTAGGCACCGATGGCCGAGTCGGCCGCATCACGCTCAACCGCCCGGAGAAGATGAACACCCTCAGCCAGGAGCTGCTCTTCGAATTCTGGGAAGCACTGCACGACTTCGAAGCGGACGATTCCTGCCGCGTGATCATCGTCAAGGGCGCGGGCCGCACCTTCAGCGCCGGGTACGATCTCACCCCTTCGCGCGGGGGCGCCGATGGCGTAGTGCGCCGCTACAAACGCGTCGACGAAAAGCGGCGGCCGCTGTTGATGGGTATCCGCACCGGCATGCAGCAGATCACGGATATCCATATGTACTTCTGGAACATGGCCAAGGTCACCATCGCGCAGGTGCACGGCTACTGCCTCGCCGGCGGTTGCGAACTGGCGATGATGGCGGACCTGGTGACCGCGGCGGACGATGCGCAGCTTGGTCACCCCGGCCTTCGCGGCCTCGGTACCAGCCGCACCGGCGTCATCTGGCCGCTCGTCATCGGCATGCGTAAGGCGAAAGAGCTCTACTACACCGGCGACAGCGTAAGCGGTGCCGAAGCGGAACGCATCGGCATGGTCAACTATAGTTTCCCCAAAGACGAACTCGAAGAGCGCACCACGGCCCTCGCCGACCGCGTGGCGAACATCTCCGCCGACCACCTGGCGATGCTCAAACTGAACATGAACCGCTTCTACGAAAACATGGGCATCTACTCGTCCGTGCGCACATCCACGGATCTGGACGCGGCCGCCCAGTTCACCGGCCATAGCTACGCCTGGCAGGACAAGGTGCGCGAATCAAACGAAGCCGGCACAGGCCTCAAAGGCGCCCTCGAATGGCGCGACGGGCCTTATCGGCGCTAAGGCCAAACATAATAAGAGGCGGTGCGGGCGAGCACCGCCTCTCATTGTCGAACCGACCCACACTACGGCCTCATGAACACCTGTGGCTCGGCGTCCCCGCCTGACGGCGTCATCTTGAAGTTCGGGTCGTACTTCTTTAGCTCACGGCGGGCGATGGTCATCTTGTGCACTTCGTCCGGGCCGTCCGCGAGCCGCAGAGTGCGGGCGTGCACCCACATGTAGGCGAGCGGGAAGTCCTGGGTGACTCCGCCAGCGCCGTGGACCTGGATGGCGCGGTCGATGACCTTCAGGGCCATGTTCGGAACAGCCACTTTGATGCCTGAAATCTGCGTGGCTGCTTCCTTGTTGCCCACCGTGTCCATCAGGTGAGCCGTGCGTAAAACGTACTCGCGAGCCATGTCGATTTCAATGCGCGATTCGGCGATCCAATCCTGGATCAGCCCCTTCTGAGCGACCAGCGAGCCGAAGGTCGAGCGGCTCATCGCGCGCCTGATCATCAGTTCGAGCGCCCTTTCGGCGACGCCGATGGTGCGCATGCAGTGGTGGATGCGGCCCGGCCCGAGCCGTGCCTGCGAGATCGCGAAGCCGCCGCCCTCGTCGCCGAGCAGATGATCCGCGGGCACGCGGGCGTTTTCGAACAGCACCTGTCCGTGCCCGCCGCGGTCTTCGTTCCCGAACACCGTCAGAGAGCGTTCCACTGTGACCCCGGGCGTGTCCTTCGGGACGACAATCATCGACTGTTGGCGATGGCGGGCCGCCCCCGGGTCCGTCTTGCCCATCACGATCATGACCTTGCACCGCGGCGCCATGATCCCAGAGGTGAACCACTTGCGACCGTTCAGGACGTAGTCGTCGCCGTCCTTGACGATGCTCAGGGAGATGTTGGTGGCGTCAGATGAACCAACAGCAGGTTCCGTCATCGCGAATGCCGAGCGGATCTCGCCGTTCAGTAGCGGCGTTAGCCAGTCGCGGCGAATCCCTTCGTTGCCGTAAAGGTTGAGGATCTCCATATTGCCCGTATCCGGGGCGTTACAGTTTAGTACTTCGGATGAGAACGGGACCTTGCCCAGCTGCTCGGAGATTGGTGCGTAGTCCAGGTTCGAAAGCTTCGTGCCGGGGTCACCTTCGTGGAGATGCGGGAGAAACAGATTCCAGAGGCCGCGCTTCCGCGCCTCCGTTTTGAGTTCATCAAGAATTGGCGGGTAAGAATGGTCCCCACCGGCGTGGTACTGGCGGTAGTACTCCGTCTCGTTTGGGAAAATGTGATCGTCCATGAACTTGGTGACTTCGGCTTGGCGGGCGAGACCTGCCTCGGTGAATTCGTAGGGCATGATGCGATTCCTTCCGTTGTTCCTGAGTGAGGCTTGTAATCCGCGCGAGAGTGATCAACGCGGCCAGGCCAACCACCTTACAGAGCGACTCTATACGCTGATCGAAGGAAGCGCCGCTGGCAGCCCGCACCGGCCACGGCCACCGCGGTTTCTCGAACTGAAACCGCTGTTCGCGTTCGCCGGCGGACTCTGGATTGCGTTGGTCAATAACAAAGTCTGTACGATCGACGAGCGGTGGTGAGGGCTTCGGTTCGCGTTTCCGATCGGCGCGGAAACGCGGCGGCTGGCTGGCGCTCTAGTCGTGCGCCAGGCGCTCGTCGGCGTCGCGGACCCGGCGGCTCATCAGAGTCAACATCTCGACGGCGAGGTCTGCGTTAGCGCGAAGCTCGGCCACGAAATCGGAGCGCAGCATGGCCAGACACTTCGTTGGCTCGGTGGCTGTCACGGTTGCGCTACGCCGGTAGTTATCGAGCAGGGCCATCTCGCCGAAGAATTCGTTCACTCCGAGCGTTGTGAGTTCCTTCCCTTCCTTTGTGACGGTCACTTTTCCGTTACTGATCAGGAAGAACCCCACGCCCTCGTCTCCCTCTTTAACGATCACGTCGCCCGTGTTGAAGGTCCGTTGCCGGGCGATCCGTTCGAGCCGCTCGAGGGTCTTCTTGTTGAGCTCCCGAAACATCGGGACCTTTGTCAGGGCGTCCATCGTGCTGCTCATTGCAAAAAGCTCCTACCCGCTCGGCGATCCAAAGATGGCCGATTGTAGTGCTCCCTGATGAGCGGCGGCAAGGGAGCAGGGCACGTACGGCCCCCAAAGACGCGGCTAACGCTTCTTGCTTTGAACGAGATACCGCCGCCGACCGCCAATGGCGGCAATCGATATCATGCTCAACGTCGCGAACAATAGC
>JBDUAL010000204.1:0-4332 GCA_040004685.1 Anaerolineaceae bacterium
GCCGACCGCCGCCGAAGGCCACGTGGTCGATGTCTTCGCGCGTGATGTCGAACTTGTGCGGGTCCTCGTGCAGGCGAGGGTCGTAGTTCGCGCCGCCGAGCGACACGGTGATCGACTGGCCGGCGTGCATCGGGCAGCCCGCGATTTCGCGGTCGTCCACGGTAATCCGGCCTGAGTAGGTTACCGGCCCCTCGAAGCGGAGCATCTCCTCAACCGCATTGCCAAGCAACTCCGAGTCGCCACGCAGCATCGCCACCTGCTCCGGATGCTCAAGCAGGTTCTTCATGCCGTTGCCCAGCAGGTCGGTGGTCGTAACGTTTCCCGCGCCAAGCAGCAGTGCGATCATCGAGATGACCTCCTCGTCGTTGAGGAAGCTGCCGTTCTCCTCGGCGTTCAGGAGGCCCGTGATCAGGTCTTCGCGTGGCTCGGCCCGGCGCTCGGCGACTGCCCGCCGGAGGTACCCCTCCAGCTGGCCCCGCGAGACGATCGCTCGCTGCTTGGTCTCTTCGCTCGCGAACGGGTCGAACCCGGCGGCCACGCCCTCATCCGTCCAGCGCTTGAAGTCCGCCTGGTCGGCAAGGTCCACGCCCAGCATCTCGGCGATCACGATCGTTGGGTAGGGTTGGCAGAACGCGGTCATCAGGTCGAATGAGGTGGCATCGCCAACAGCGTCAATCAACAGGTTTGCGATCTCTTCGACCCTGGGGCGCATTTTTTCAATGGCACGGGGCGTGAACGCCTTGGTAACGAGCGCACGAAGGCGTGTGTGGTCGGGTGGATCGAGGAAGAGCATGCTCGGCTCGCGGTCGTCCGTTTGGTTACGGAACATCTTGTTGAATGTGCCATCGGCAGCCTTGCGGGGGTCTACCGCGAGGTCGCGGTCGTTGAGAATGGCGTGGACGTCTTCGTAGCGAGAGACGATGTAGCGGCCGAGCAGCGGGTCGTGTTGGATGCGGCCAGCTTCCCGTACTTCATCGAGCAGCGTAAACGGATCCTTCTGGTACTCAGGGTTGCGGGGACTGAGGGCAAGTCCGTTGGGGACGGTAGGCGGCGTCGGTTGGTCGGGCATCGTTTGCACTCGGTCGCAGGATGTTCACCAGCGTATCAAACGCGAACGTGGTTCGAAAGGGGCGGAGATCTCGCCCACTTGCGACCAGCCTCACCCTTACTGCACGCCCGGCCTGGGGACGGCTGAGGCCTCCGTCAGTGCGACGAAAAGCTCCTCGGTGTCTACGCGCATCGCCAGGTAGCGGGCCCCGATGAGGACATAGTTGGCCCGTTCCGCCTCTCGCGGAACGGGCGAAAGAAGGACGACCTGGACTCCGGCGCCTACCAACTCGTCGCACTGCACCAACGAGCAATCGGAAGGGGTGGTGAGGATGACCTCGCCCGCGCGGACCTCTTCGAACGCGCCATTCTGAAGGGCCACTGAGAACCCTGGCGCTCGGGCGATACGCCGCGTCAGCGCCCTTCCCAAAGCAGCATCCCCAACGATGACGTGAACTCCGGTCTCAATCATGCGCACAACCTACTCGGCTGATGGTGCGCTGACGGCGCCCGCAAGTGGATGGGCAAAGGGCCGCGATTCAGGGGCCGAACGTCCGTTTGCTTGCGAACGCAGCAGTCACCCCTTCCACTGTCGTACCATGCTCGCGTGACTACACCTGACCAGGCGCAGCGCGAATCCGAAATAGCAAGGCGACTCGCTGAAATGGCGACGACGAGCGAGGTGCTCGTCAGTGCTGCGGATCTCGGCGAAGTCCTGCAGGCGCTCGCCCTCCGCGCACAGACCGTGACCGAGGCGGACTACGCCGCGATCGCCACGTTCGATGATGACAGGCATCTGACGAGGTTCATCTATACAGGAATGAGTGAAGAGCAGGCGCGGAAGCTGGGAAACCCTCCTTCTGGCCGCGGGCTACTTGGCGAACTCGCGCGGCGTTCGAAACCGATTCGCGTCGATCGTCTGCGCGAACACTCGGCGTCCTCGGGTTGGCCGGCCACGCACCCGGATATGGATGCCTTCCTCGGGGTGCCCATCTGCGCTGGCGGGCGAACGATCGGCTCTCTCTACATGACGCGGGTGCCGGGTCGCCCGCCGTTCGCCGAAACGGATGAAGCAGCAGCAGCGGTCCTCAGCCTCCAGGCCGCCGTCAGCGTTGCCTCGGCTATGCACCGTGAGCGAAACGGGCGCGTCTTCCTTCTCGAAGAGCGCGTGCGCATCGCCCATGACCTGCACGATGGCACGATCCAGTCGCTCTACGCGCTCGGACTCGAACTGGACGTGGCTACGAGTCTCGATGTGGGCCCGGAGGTGGGCGAAGTCATACGTGCCAGCGTCCAACGCATCAACGACCTGATCGCAGACATCCGCGGTTACATCACGATGCTCGAGACTGAATCACCGCTCGCCCAGCCGGAGCTTTCGCGGGATATCGCCTACGTGATCCGCCAGCTCGTGCCGCCGGGCACTGATGCCGTGGTCAATATCACGGCGGCGGCCCTCCAGGAGCTGACGGCTCGCGATTCGGAGGACCTCCTTTACATCGCCCGGGAAGCGCTGAGCAACGCGATCCGCCACGGCCTCCCCACCAAAGTTGCGATCGACCTGCGTCAGTCAGCGGAAGCGACCTCGCTCACCGTCCAGGACAACGGCGTAGGGTTTGACCAGGCGAACGCACGCAGCGGCCTTGGCACGGTGACCATGCGAACGCGCGCCGCCCGGCTTGGAGCCGAACTGACGATCCTGGGCATCCCCGGAATGGGTACCACCGTGCGAATCTCGTTACCTCGGAGAAGTGATGACTGATCTCATCCATGTACTGCTGGCCGATGACCACGACATCGTCCGTTCGGGCCTCAAAGCGGCGCTGCGGGGGCATCCGGAATTTGCGGTGGTTGCCGAGGCGCGGGACGGCAAGGAAGCCGTTCGCGAGGCAAAGCGCCTGAAACCCGAACTGGCCGTGCTCGACGTTCGCATGCCCGGGTTGAACGGAATTGAAGCGTGCCGCGAAATCCGCCAGGAGTGCCCGAAAACCAACGTGCTCATGCTCACTTCCTACGCGGACGAGAAAGCGGTGATGGCCGCAATCCTTGCCGGTGCAAGCGGCTTCATGCTCAAAGAAGTGAAGACGGCCGAACTGATCGAAGCGATGCGCACCGTGGGGAGCGGCGGCAAGACGCTCGATGCCGCCAGTTCCGCCGCGGTTATCGATCAGATTCGCAGGGGCAACGTCGTCTCCGAAGAGGACCGCATCGCGCAGCAACTTACTGAGCGCGAACTGAAAGTGCTGGATTACATCTCCGACGGGATGACCAACCGCGAAATCGGCGAGGCGATGTTCCTCTCGGAAAAGACCGTGAAGCACCACGTCAGCGACATTCTTAGCAAGTTGGGCTTGACGCGGCGCGTGGAAGCCGCCACCTTTGCCATCCGGCGCGCCGCAGGCCGCCCTTCGGAGAGTTGATCGAACTGCAGCCGCGTCAGCAGGAGGTGCTCCACTGTTGGAAATCGAATTCGTCCAGGCCGACCCAAGTGTCCACGGCGCGGCGTTTCTCGCGCTGTTCGAACACGGGTTGGAGGATGCGGCGCATCCCACCCGGGTGATGGCCACTCTCCCGCACGCCCTCTGGGTGGCGATCGAGCACGGGGTCATCGTCGGGGGCGTGCTCTGCAGCGAATTCAAGGCCCACGGTAAGGCGATCGGCGGTGTTGAGAACCTCGTCGTCGCGGCTACGCACACCGGCCGGGGGATCGGGCGCCGCCTGGTCGCAATGGCCGAACAGTACTATCGCCAACGAGGGCTCGATGGTATGCAGCTCACGGTGCGCGCCGATAACGCGCCCGCGCGCACTCTGTACGATTCCCTGGGCTACCAGATTGTGGAGCGGCGAGTTCGCCTCTGGAAGGAGTTCACCATGGAGACCAGCGAGCCGGACCTGGGTGGAAATAAGCAGGTGATTGTCCGTTGGACCGAGGACGTTTGGAACAACGGCAATCTGCAACAGGTGGGTGAACTTGTGAGCGACCGCTGCATTCGCCACGACTCCGGCAAACCAGCCCGGCGCATCACCGTCGCCGAAAACGTCGAGCGCATCGCGTCCTTCCGCAAGCAAGTGCCGGACTTGCACTTCACGAACGACGACCTGGTGGCCGAAGGCGACCGCGTAGTCGCCCGATTCAGCATGACAGGAACGGACCCGGAGAAGCGCGAGCCGTTCGCCTTCAGCGGCATCGAGATTTTCCGCGTCCAGGCGGGACGCATTGTCGAAACTTGGTCCAGTGAGACCGCCCCCGGCCCCTGGCAGGATTCGCCCCGGCGCTAGAATCCG
>JBDUAL010000205.1:0-4329 GCA_040004685.1 Anaerolineaceae bacterium
CGCTCGCTCCGGCGGCCTGGCGCCTACCCTTTTATATAGACCGCGCCGCAGCCACCAGCTGGCGGCTGCGTTCGCAATCGACTCTGGCGAGGAATCGCGGGTGACTTGTTGTGCCCTTGAACGTATTGTCTACGGGAGTTCCTGTTCGAAACCACCTTTTGGAGGCCTTCGTGTCGAAGATCATTCCCCACCTCTGGTTCGCGGAAAAAGCGGAGGAGGCGGCAGCGTTCTATGTCTCGTTGCTTCCGGATTCGCAGATCGACAGCAGCAACGAAATGCCGGCGGATAGCCCCAGCGGCCCAGCCGGGTCAGTGCAGATCGTCGAGTTCACTCTCGCTGGGCAGCAGTTCCTGGCTATGAACGCGGGGCCGCTGGATCCTTTCAACCACGCGATCTCGTTCGTCATCGATTGCAAAGACCAGGCCGAGGTGGACCGTTTGTGGGACGCCCTCTCAGACGGCGGCGAAGTGGAGCAGTGCGGTTGGCTGAAGGATCGCTGGGGCGTCTCCTGGCAGATCGTGCCTTCGGTGCTGAGCGAGATGATGAAGGACAAGGACGAAGCGCGGGGCAAGCGGGTGGCGGAAGCGATGCTGCAGATGGTGAAGTTGGACATCGCCGGCCTTGAGGCGGCTTACCGCGGAGAGCCGGCCAAGCCCTAGTTCCAAAGGCGAACTGCCAGGCGAACGAGGAGTGCCGCGGTTTGGCCCGGCTTTTGACGTCGGTGGACGCAAGGTGAATCGATGGAGACAGCTGGGTGACAGCGCATTGTCGCCCGTTTCGAACGGTGGCTGGCGAGTGTGAAACGGGCGCTGGGGATGACGACTCAGGATTAACCTTTGCTTTCGGCGGGCGTTATAGCTAGTACCAAGGCAGGTCGCTGCCTATGCTCGAGAGGAGGACGGTCGGGCTTCGAATAATCAGCACGGCCCAGGGGGCTGGGGATTGGCTAACCTGCCGGTAGACACGGTGGCGCCTGAGTTTGACGAGCGGGCAGTTGTTGAAGCTGCCCAGCGCGGTGATCGGCGGGCGCTTTCGGAGTTGTACGAATACTACTTCCCGAAGGTCTACCGTTACGTCAATGCCCGGCTCGCGAACAGCGAAGACGCCGAAGATGTGACCACGGAGATCTTTCTCCGGTTGATCGATAACGTCGGCAGTTTCCAGTTTCGCGGACTCCCCTTCGGCGCCTGGGTCTTTCGCATCGCACGGAATGAGGTTGTCTCGTTTGTGCGGCGGCAGAAAGTCCGAGGCGTAAGCCAGGAGCTTCATGAGAGCATCCCGGACGGCGGCCCGGATCTCACGATGGAGATCGAGACGCAACTCACGATCGCCATCGTCCGCCAGGCCACAGAACGGCTCCCTGAAGCGCAACGCCAGGTTATTACTCTCCGTTTCGGCGCCGGCCTTTCGGTAGCTGAGACAGCAGAAGCCTTAAAGAAGACCGAAAACAACGTGAAAGTCCTCCAACACAAAGCGATTGCCAAACTCCAAACGATGGTTCAGCGCGACTGATGCGACGACTCTTCGATTCTCAACCCGGCTACGATGCCGCTCTCTTCGCTGAGGCCCAGGCGCTCGCCGATGATGGGCTTGATCGTGAGTTTGTCCTCGGCCTCTTCCCGGATGACGCGGAGTGGCTTGGCGGACTGCTCGATTTCAGCGCCGAGATCAAGGACGCGATCGCTTCCGAGCCGCCGAGCTACTACTTCGAGGGCTCGCTGAAGAGCAAGTTCCTGGCCGCCGGAAGGGCCGCTGCTCGCGCTTCGGAGCCGCAGCCGGTGTTCGCGCTGAGTCGCATGCGCACTGTTGCCGCGAGTATGTCGGTGGCGCTGAGTGCGGCGATGGTCGGCGTCATCACGCTCGGATTCGTCACGGCCGGGAACGCCGTCCCGGGCGATTGGAACTACAGCTTCAAACTGGCCAACGAACGGCTCGAATACACACTCTCACGCGGGGACGGCCGCATCGAAATCCAGTACCGCCAGGCCGAAACGCGGACACAGGAGATCCGGGTGCTTTCCTCTCGCGGGAACGTCTCCGTTTCGGATCTCGCGTCTCTCGAACGAGAAGCGCGTTCACTCGCCGACCTTGCCCGCAGCCAGCCGTTGGACGAGGATCAGCGTCAGCGCCAGCTCGCCATCACGAGCGCGGCCTCGGCCGTAGTAACGGCAACGCGGCAGAAGCAGCCAGCGCTCGAAATCCCGGCAGCCGCAGCTGCAGCCGCGATCGAGGACGCCGCAACAGCCCTGCCACCCTTGCCGACCCCGACGGCGACAACAACCGTCACGGCGACAGCTGAGCCGAGCCCCTCCGCCACGCCTTCGGGCACCGGTACGCCGTTGCCCACGGGGACTGCGGTTCCGACGGCAACGGCGACGGCAACGCCGCCCTCGGCAACGGCAACGGCAACGCCAAGCGGGACGGCGACGGCAGCGCCCACAGGTTCGGCGACGAGCGAAGCGGGCAGCCCCAGCCCTTCGGCCACCGCAGGACAGTAAACGCCCGGTTTGCAACGGCGCCGCTGGGCGTTGCCCGGCTCAGGCGCCCGGCCTACGCTCGAAGGACGCCCCCCCGGAGGATGACTTTGCGATACCTACTTGCTGCCTTGCCGGCGGTGCTGATCTTTGCGGCCGCGTGCGGCGGCGATTCCGACGACGTTAGCAAAACGATTGACTCTCGCGCGACCGCCGGCCCGACACTGACTGAAGCGCAGGCTCGCCAGACGGAGACAACCAGGAGCCAGCAACAGCCTTCCGCCGCTGACCAGCCGCTGCCGACGCCGGCCAAACTGGCGGAAAACGGGATCGCCATCCAGGTTGCCGGCGTCGGCCCCGTTTATGCGCCCACCCTGGCCGAATTCAAGACCCTCCCGACGAGTGAGATCAAGGTGGATGGCAAGTCCTACACTGGGGTGACCATTGCTACCCTGGCAGAGAAGAGCAAGGCCGCGACGGGGGTCCCCGTAACGATCGACGGCGTGCGGGCGGACGGGAAGCGGCAGGGAGGGGTGCGCTTCCCCCTTGCCGACATCGCAACAACCACCGTGCTCGTGCTCGCAGACGATGGCCAGCTCTCTGTTGCAAGCACCTCGATCCCGAAAGAGCAGTGGCTCATCCGCGTGACTGCTGTCTCATTCCGCTAGCGGCGCGAGTCGTCCGCAGGAGTGTCGGGAGTTCCAGGATGTTGGCCCCGTTCACCGGCAATCGTTAGAATGAGGTGTGATGGCAAGCAGAGCACCCCTGGTGCTGGCCGCCGCGCTCTTTGTGCTAGGGATTGCTGGTCTGGTTCAGACTGCCCGAGAGACCAGCAGTAGAGCAGCGCCAACCCCGCTTTCGGACGTCGTTCTGCGGCCCCTGGCGCCCGCGCCCACATCATCAGGAAGCGCCGTCTCGCCCCCTGAAGCCGTAGACGTAGACGATGGCGCGCCGTCTCCCGCGCCCAGCGACGCGCCAAGCCCGCAGGCTGCGGTAGCCTCCGTGGAAGTTGCGCACGAAGCCGCGCCCCTGGCCACGCTCGAGCCGGCGCCAACCGCATTTGCTGGCGCGTCCGCTGCCGCCGTGGCGGCGGACGATGCGGGGATCGTGCCGGTCGTTGCGGCCGCGCCACTTCTGCACCCTCTGCTCTTCGGGATGGTCGGTCGCGATGCGGACATAGAGACGCCGGCGCCAGTGACAACTCCGGAGCCAGCCGACGCCCCCACGCCCGGCGCGGAGCCGAAATCCGAGGACTCGTCGTCTGCCGCGGTCGCCGCAGCGGCGCCATGAGCGATCAGGGCCAGACGTAGGAGAGGTCCACCCAACCGGGCCTTTCGCGGCCACTCATTACGCGCACCCACGTGTAGTCGTTGTGGACGCGCGTCTCGCCGGAGCGGAGCGCCATCCCCTCGGTCGCGCAGTACAGCACCTCGCCATCGATGACGGGACGATTGCGTACGGGCGTGCAGCCGCCATCCGCTCCGCCGAGATGTACCAACGGCCCACGCTGCACAGCCACCGTCAGCGCCTGTTCGCGCCGCGCAGAGCTTCCCGCGCCGGTGTCGATGGGATGGGCGACCCCGGTCGTAGGATCGATGAGCGCGAGCACAAGGTCATCGCGATCGTCTTCGGACCGGGTGGATGGGATCGCGAGATCAGCCGCGATCAGCCCGCCCGGCACAACATTGACGACTGCCCGGACGTTCGCCGTAAACCCCGAGACGAGAGTGCCCTGGTCATCGGCCACACCCACTCCAACTGCGCCAGCCCCCCGGACACGAACGGCGTAGCGTTCGCCATTGGGAAACGCGGCCACGGAGGTGTAGCGTGTGAACGCTGTGGTGGGATCTTCCTG
>JBDUAL010000206.1:0-4322 GCA_040004685.1 Anaerolineaceae bacterium
TACCACATGGCCACCAGGTGCGGAAAACCCTTCGGGCCGTTTGAAGCGATCTGGATGGTCCAACCATGCTGGAGAAACATCTCCTGTTCTTCGGGCGTGAGGGCAATGTTTGAACGGCGGCTTGGCATGTGGATCGCTTCCTTGCGGGTGTAGTATTGCCGCACAGTAGAAGCCTTCCGGCGCGGAGGCAACCATGGAGGCAACCCGATGTCCTACACCTATCACGGCGGCGAGCGCGAGCTACAGGAACGCTTCGATAGCACGCGGCTCGCGGACAAGCTCAACGAACGCGTCGTGCACGACACCATCAGCGACGGCGACCGGGACTTCATCGGGCGGATGGACATGTTCTTCCTCGCCTCGGTGAGCGCCGAAGGGAACGTCGACTGCTCGTATAAGGGAGGCGAACCGGGATTCGTGAAAGTGCTGGACGACCGCACCGTGGCCTTCCCGAATTACGATGGGAACGGCATGTTCATGAGCGCGGGGAATATTCTCACCAACCCGAAGGTGGGGATGCTGTTCATCGATTGGGAGAACCAGTGGCGGATGCGGTTGAACGGCACGGCGAGTATCGATTTCACGGACCCGCTGCAATCGGAGTGGCCCGAGGCGATGTTCGTGGTGCGCGTGCGGGCGGAAGAGGTGTTCCCAAACTGCCCGCGCTACATCCACAAGATGCAGTTGGTCGAACGCTCTGGCTTCGTCCCCAAGGCCGAATGTCAGACTCCGGAGCCAGATTGGAAAGACCACTTCGAGGAGTCGCTTCCCAACAACCAACAGGAACGCCGCGCCAACCTTCGCGAAATGGGGGCACTGTGAGCCAGGCGCTCGTCCCCGCCCGCGGCAAGAAGTTTGACATCAAGGAGTACGACACGTCCTACAAGGGCGACGATGCAAAGGATGTCGCCGAGACGGAGATAGCCTCGCTGCGGCTGCGCCTGGACGAACTGCAGAATCTGCTTTACGCCGACGGCCGTTTCGGCATGCTCATCGTCCTTCAGGCGATCGACGCGGGCGGCAAGGACGGCACGATCAAGAGCGTCTTCCAGCAGGTCGGACCGCTGGCCTGCTCGGTGGTTTCGTTCGGTGTCCCCACCGAGCCGGAGCTGGCGCACGACTACCTGTGGCGCTATCACCGGGAGACGCCTGAGCGCGGCCAGATGGTGATCTTCAATCGCTCACACTACGAAAGCGTCCTCGTCGAGCGCGTGCGGAACATCGTCCCCAAAGACGTCTGGAAGGCGCGCTACGACCAGATCAACCAGTGGGAGAGCTACCTTACGGGCCAGGGCACCGTCATCATGAAATTTTTCCTGCACATTTCAAAGGACGAGCAGCGGCAGCGGTTGCAGGCCCGCGTGGACGACCCGGCCAAACGATGGAAGTTTCGGCTCGGAGACCTCGAGGACCGCAAGCTCTGGGACGACTACCAGGCCGCCTTCGAGGCGATGGTGGACAACTGCAATACGGCTGATGCGCCGTGGCACGTGGTCGCTGCGGACCGCAATTGGTACCGCGACCTCACGGTGGCGCGCGCGCTTGTGGCAAAGCTCGAGAGCATGGATCTGCGCTATCCCGAGGCCGAGACGGGCGTCGAGGGGCTAACGGTCAGCTAGAAGAGACGTCCCAGTCCCACCGGCTGGCGATCGAAACCGGCCTGCCGGGTGTGGCGGTTGCCGCGCCCACACCCGTAAAGCCGCGTGCGTCAAGGTTGAACGCGTCAGGCGCGCAGGTCTGCGGCTCGATGCAAAACGCTTGGGGCGGCGTATGCACCATGACGTGCGGTTCGGGGCATTCGACGGAAATGCGGAGCCGGATGCGCCCCCAGTCCACTTCGATTGGGCCGGTTAGTGCGGTGTAGCAGTCGTCCAGCCGCCGTTCAGCGAGGGCCGTGCCGCCGGTGAGATTGTAGGCGCCACGCGGCGTCACGAGTGCGCCGGTTGGGATCTGCTCCTCGAGGAGGTAGCGCTCGCTGGCTGGGACGCTCACGGCGACGGATTCGGCCCCCGCGACATCGCGCCGGAACCACGGGTGTCATCCGCAGGCCGTTTCGGGTGATTTCGAAGCGTTGCCACGCGCCGCCCTGCCACGGCCAACCATCGCCGAAGGTCGTTGTCAATTCCACCACGTGCGAAGTCCGAGCAACCACCTCCCACGGTTTGTTGAGGACGCGGCCGTGGATCGCATGCGGGCTCCCCTCGGAGGGCACGCTGCGGGCCTCACCAGCCCACGGAAACGTGCTACGGCCGATGCGGTTGGGCCACGGCGCCATCGGAAAGGAACCTCCCCGGGTTGGCCGCGCGCGATACTCCTCCGGGTTGTCCGGCGAAAAAAGGAGCGGCTCCTCGAGTCCGTCGACCTTCACGAACAACTGGTGGAGGCGCCCGCCAAACTCGGGTAGAATCACCGCCCGGCCGCCTGCGCTTCGCAGCTCTATTGCCATGCGCGAATTGTGGCTTGCACAAACCGGCACGAGCAACGCACCACAAGCAAAGCACCCTTTAGACTCGGGACATGGCACGAATCCTCCTCTTCGATATCGACAAGACGCTTATCCGCAGCCGGGGAGCGGGCCGGGCGGCGATGGACGAGGCCTTCGCAGAAGTGTTCGGGCTCGATTCGGCGACCGCGAATGTCTCGGTTGATGGGCGGACGGACCGGGGAATTTTCGGGGAGATCATCGCCACGCACAGGTTGTCGCCGGATGGTGACACCGCGTTTCAACGGGTGTCGGCGGCCTACCTCCAACGCTTGGCGGGTTCGCTCGCGGCGCAGCCGGGGGTGGTGCTGCCGGGGGTGGAGACGCTGCTCCCGCTGCTCCAACACTCCCACGGGGCGGTCGGCCTGGCGACAGGGAATATGCGGCGCGGCGCGGAAACGAAGCTCGCCCATTTTGGGCTCTGGCACTGGTTTAGCGGAGGCGGCTTCGGCGATGAAACGTCTGTCCGCGCCGACCTGGTCCGGGCCGCCATCCGCGATATGGCGGCGGCGCTCGGCGTGGAACCAGACCCGCAAAACACAATTGTCATCGGCGATACGCCTCTTGACGTCAAAGCTGCGCAACAGGCGGGTGCGCGCTCGCTCGCCGTGGCCACGGGCTCCTACTCAACAGGGGCCCTTCGCGATACTGCCGCCGACTGGGTTCTCGAAGACCTCTCCGATACGGCAGGCGTCATGAAGCTGCTCTCCACCTAGAAGTGTCGTCCGTTGTCCAGGATCGCTTCCATGATGTCATCGCGGACCGCGAACCCGTTCCGGGCGTAGAGCGTGCGGCTCCGGGCCGTCGGCCAGAGAATTACCGAATCCACTCGCTGGTCGCGACAGAACGCCAGCGCCGCATCCATCAGCGCCTCGCCCGCACCCGCGCCACGGTGGTCGGCGCGGACGTAGACATTCGTTATGTACGCATGCTGCTCGAACTCCGGCGCGGGGTTGGGCACCTTCTCGATCAGCTGTAGCCAGAGATGCCCGGCAACCAGTCCGGCGGCATCCTCGACCACCCAGCAGTGCCAGCGCCCGACGCCGGCTAACCGGTCCCGCATCCACGGCTCGGCACGGGCGACGAACGCCCCCTCGGTCTCGGTCGCTTCGTTCACCGATGCGCGAAACTCGTACCGCAGCCGCGCCAGCGCTTCGGCGTCGTTGGGCGTCCCGCGCCGCACGGTCGCCACTAGATCGGGTGCCGCGCAAGGAATTCGAGGACAACGGCGCTCGCTTCTTCACGAAACTCGATGAAGTAACCATGCCGACCACCGTCGACCATATACAGCTCGGCACCAGGGATCCGCCCGGCTAGCAGGGCCGCGTTCGCCGTCGGGTTGATGCGGTCGTTAGCGCCATGAATCACCAACGTTGGCACACTGATCTCCGGCAGCCGATCCCACGATTCGTGACCTTCGCTGGCGAGGTAGTGCATCTTCTGGGCGAAATCTGGAATCGGGTTCATCGCACGGGCCCGAGCAGTTACAAGGTATTCGGGGTGGGTGGTGAGGTAAGCGGGCGACACCATCTGCTCGGCCACGAAGGCAACGCGAGCATCAACGTCAGCCGGGCGGTTTGCCATCTCTGCGTCTACCTCTGGCGGGCGCTTCACACCGTGGGCGTTCCCCGGCGTTGTGCAGCCGAGCACCAGCGCGCCGAGACGGCCCCCGTGGTCTATACCCAGGCGTTGGCAGATGCGCCCGCCCATCGAGATCCCGTAAGCGTGGGCGCGCTCGATCCCCAGGTGGTCAAGCAACCCAATCGCATCGGCCGCAAAACCTTCGATCGAATACGCGGGTTCCCGCGGCTTGTCGCTTTCGCCCGTGCCCCGATGGTCA
>JBDUAL010000207.1:0-4320 GCA_040004685.1 Anaerolineaceae bacterium
AGAGCGTTGACGACGTGCCCGGAGTGACCTGGGGCATGGCGTGGCGGATGAGGATGACACCCCGGCCCACGGCTAGCCTTCCTGCTGAGCTTGAGGTTGGGCGGCGACGAACGCCTGGATGTCATCGTAGACCCGCCAGAGTTCGCGATCCGTGTGCAGGGGCATGGCGGGCTCTTTGATTGCGGTTCCGATGAAGGCGTCAACGATCTCCTGGTGGTCGTCGATCACGTAATCGGGGAACACCGTGACGCCCAGCTCGACCATGCGGGCGTGGTGGTCGTAGAGCGGCTTCCAAAAACAATCGGTGACGTCGTCGTGCAATTCGAAGCGGTTGACGATCTCCCAGCGCGGGCCAACGCCGCTCCAGAGGTAGATGATGTGGCCGTCGGCGCGAAGTAGGTCGAAAACTTCGCGGACGCCCGGACGCAGCTTCACATCCCAGGTGATCAGGGTGTAATCGACGTCGAAGAAGATGTTCATCTGCGGGCACTCGTTGAGCTGGAAACGGGCATGCGGCAAAGTCTACCCGCCGGGCGATTTTGTGGCCTCTCGCTTACTTTGTGCCGGGGTCTCCGGGGCGAATCGGGACGGTGAACTGCTTGCCGATGTCCGAGAGATCGCCGAGGAGGTCGTCACCCTTCGGCTTCCTACTGTCCTTCACCCAGGCGGTAAGGTCGTTGAAGGCGGTGGTCAGCTCTTCGGCGGAGAACTTACAGTGGCCCCCTGACCGAATCGCGCGTTGGACGAGGAGGTCGCCCTTGCCTGCCGATTCAACCTTTTTGCGGTAGGACTGCTCCTGGCTGATCGGGACGAAGAGGTCGCCGGTTCCGTGGAGGGTGAGGAGTGGTTTCGAAATCTTGCCGGAGGTAGGGACAGCGTCGGGGTGGCGGGTCGCGTCACGGGAAGCCGGATCGGCCTTGAAGCGGCGTGCGCCGGCATCGAGCTGTTCGTTGGTCAGGCCGAGGCCGGGCTCGATCGTATACTTCACGCCGTCGTTGGTGGCTGCCGACGCGGCCAGGCTTTTGCGTTCCGGGTCCAGCAGTGTGAGGCCGAAATTGACGAGGTACTGCTCTTCGAATCCTTCGAGGAAGAAGGGCCGCGGGCCGCCGGTGAGGAGACGAACGGAGCTAGCGAACTGCTTGCCTCTATCGGTCGGGGCGTCCGGAGTACCGAGAGCTTTGGGGAGCTGCTGAAGGAGGATGTTGCCAACGTCTTTTGAGCCTTCGCTGATCGGGATCTTGACCCCGGAAGTGAACTCGGCAAGCGCTGTCCACGAGGTGAGGAAGTCGATCTGCTCCTCCCCAGCGAGCGCGCCGCAGATCGCGAGCGCGCCGTCGTATTCGTTCGGGAAGTTTTCGAGTGAAAGTGCGACGACGTTGCCCCCCATGCTGGCGCCAACCAGGTACGAACGCTTGGCTTTGCCGAACTTGTCGCCGAAAAGCCGCTTGAGCGCCAGGGTATCGTCCGCGCCGATGCCCGGGACGTAGCCGTTTTCGCTGTAGCTGCTGGCTGCCCACGCGTAGCCGTTCGCGATCAGCTGTTCGCGCAGTGCCTTGGGTGGCGGATCGACCGAAACCTCAGTCCCGAAGCCGGCGAACCCGTGGGCGTAGTAGACGACTTCGCCGTTCCACTTTTCGGGCATTTCCACCTGGTAGACGGTGTTGCCGTTCTTCCCAAAGTTTGCTTTCGAGCCGGCAATCGCAGTGAACGTGGGGTCTTTGGCGGTCGTCGCGATGCCGTTCGAGGTGCCTAACGTCGGGGCGACTCCGGCGCTTGCCGTTGGGACGATCGACGGTGGCGACGACACCGTGGGGCTCACGATGGCATGGGCTTCGGATGTCGGCGCGGACACTACGGGCGCCGCCGTGGATCCCCCGCAGGCCGCCGAAATAAGCGCGGCGCCGAAGAGTGCGAGCAGGAGGAGTCCGCGGGCGGAGAGCATAGGGAGAAGTGTAGAGGTTGGCCGTCTCACCGGGCGTAAACGATCCCACCGAAGGTTCAGGAGTGGGAAGGCTGGTTGCTGGCGGGGAGTCGTCAGCCGGTGACGACAACAAAGAGGGCCTCCGAAAGCTCCGCAACGTTGCTTACTTCGAAGTCCGGCAGTTCGTTGACCGAGCGCGGCTGCTGGCCGCGGTGGCGGCCGGTGCGAAAGAGGATCGTGCGCATTCCCAGCACGTTGGCAGGGGCGATGTCGTTGTCGATGCGGTCGCCGACCATGACGCATTCGGCTGGCTCGACCTCGAGGTCCTGGCAGGCACGGAGAAAGAGACGAACGTCAGGCTTGCGGTAACCGTGGTGGCCAGAGACTTCTCGATGGGCGAAGAAACGGCCGATCCCGTGGCGGTCGAGCTCGGCGATGATGCGCTGCGGTTGATTGGCGGCGAGGCCGAGCAGCAGACCACGGGCGTGAAGCGCTGCGATGAGTTCCGCGATCCCCGGGCGCAGTTCGATCCCGCCCCGAGACGCCAGCCGATCCTCAGCGTGGAATCGGGCGTAGGCACGCCGGGCAAGTTCCGCGTTGTTGTTCGCTAGCCGCCAGACGATGCTGGCGTAGGTGTCCGGGGCGAAAGCATCGACCGCGTAGGCGTTGGCTGCCGCGTACGTCTCGTCGGTCACGGCGATGCCTTCCGAGTCGAGGGCAGCGCGGATGGCACGGTCGTTTGCCTGCTCGGAGATGACTTCCGTATCGATTGGCCCACCGACGTCGAAGAGGACGGCGCGGATGGCGGACGTTGGAGGGTGCATCGGGGCAGTCATCGCGGGCCGATGGTACGCTCTGGCAGTGATTCTTGACGACGTTCAACGCGAATTCCTGGCCCTTTACGGACGACAGTGCGCGGCGACGGTTCGTGCACCCGGGCGGGTGAACCTGATCGGCGAGCATACCGATTACTCCGACCTGCCGGTCTTGCCGATGGCGATTGAACAGGGCCTCATGATTGCGGCGAGCGCCCGTGAAGACAGCGTGGTGAACGTTGCCTCCAGCCAGTTCGAACTGGCTGCCGAGTTGCACCGGGGCCAGCGAGATGAAGAGCTCGTCGCACCCTGGCATCGCTACCTCGCTGGCGCGCTGGCGCAGTTAGTGGACCTCGCTCCCGGCCGAGGCGCGGACGTCTTCGTGGCGGGTAATCTGCCGTCGACCGGTGGCCTGAGTTCGTCTTCGGCGCTGACCGTTGGCGTGCTGGCAGCGTTGGCGGAGGTGTGGGGAGTGCGCCTTGCGCCGGATGAACTGGTGAGCCGGGCGATCGTTGCCGAGCGGCACGTGGGCGTGGAGAGCGGAGGGATGGACCAGGCAGTCATCGTCTTCGCGGAGGCCGGGAACGCCCTGCGGATCGACTTTAAGCCTCCGGGGCGACGTTTCGTCGCCATCCCTGACGGACTGGCGTTCGTCGTCGCGTCATCCGGTGAAGAGGCGCCGAAGGGCGGCGGAGTTCGCGATCAGTACAACGAACGGGTGGTCGGTGCGCGCATCGCCGCCGCGATGATCGCGGATGAGGTGGGCGTGGATCTCGATTTCCCGCCGACACTCGGACAGATCTCCGATGTCGATGTGGTCGACATCCTTGTCGATGGGCTGCCCGAACGGGTGACCCCGCAGGAAGTGGCGCATGGGGCTCAGGTGGAGGTGGCGCGGCTGGTGCAACTCACCTCTTCGACTTTTGACCACATGGCGAAGGTGCCGGTGAAACGTATCGCCCGGCACGTCCTCGCTGAGGCGGAGCGCGTGGGGCTCGCTGAGGCGGCGTTGCAGACGGGCGACCTGAAGCGCTTCGGAGTGTTGTTGAACGAGTCCCATAACAGCTTGCGCGAAGACTTCCGCTGCAGCACGGCGGCCCTTGACCGTCTCTGCGCGGCGATGCGCAAGGCGGGGGCGTTTGGTGCGCGGCTAACCGGCGCGGGCTTCGGCGGCTTTGCCCTGGCGGCCTGCGCGCCAATGGACGTTGATGCAGTGGTCGCGGGGGCGATCGCGGCCGCCGGCGGTCCTGCATTTGAGGTACGAGCCTCTGACGGGCTGCGCGTGTTGTGATCACGAAGGCGGTTCTGCTCGCGGCGGGGCGAGGAAGCCGCCTCGGAGTGCTAACGGAGACCCAGCCAAAGCCGCTGCTGGTCGTCGCCGGCCGCCCGATCATCGTTCACATCCTGGACGGGTTGCGGCGCGCTGGGATAGAGGAAATCACGGTAATCACCGGCTACCTCGGCGACGTGTTGGAGCGCGAACTTGGAAACGGCGAGGCGAGCAGCCTGAGCTTGCGCTACGTGCTCCAGGAGAAGCTTGATGGCACCGCCCGGGCCGTGGCCCTCGCTCGCGACTGGCTGGGA
>JBDUAL010000208.1:0-4312 GCA_040004685.1 Anaerolineaceae bacterium
ACGGCGCCGAAAAGGTGGTCCCCAAGTACAACGTGATGGGCGTCGCCAAGGCCTCCCTCGAAGCAGCGATGCGCTACCTGGCGAGCGATCTTGGCCCCGAGGGCATTCGCGTCAACGCGATCAGCGCTGGCCCGATCCGTACGCTCGCTGCCAGTGGCATCAGCGGCTTCCGCGACTACCAGCGCACCTTCGCCAGCCAGGCTCCGTTACGCAAGAACGTGACCATTGACGACGTGGGGGCAACCGCGGCGTTCCTCAGCAGCGACGGCGCGGGCGGCATCACCGGCGAAGTGCTGTACGTGGACAGTGGCTACAACATCATGGGCATGCAGCTACCGGACGAGGCGTAGCGGTTTCGCTCACGGGCTCGGTTGGCCCCGGGGGGCCCTGCGGTCAGGCGTCGTCGTCGGGGGTCTCGACTACTGGCAGGGTGAAGTTTACTTCGAGCCCTCCGCCAACCCGCGCCGCGGCCCAGATACGGCCGTTCAAGGCCGTGGCGAGACGGCGGCAGACCGAAAGTCCGAGCCCCACGCCCGGCGCGAGCGAACGGCTCGTTGCCTCGCGGTAGAACGGAGTGAAGAGCCGCTCCAAGTTCCCTGGTTCCATCACTGGCCCTTCGTTCGCTACACAGACAAGAACGTTCGACCCCCAGGTTTTTGCCGAGATCGTAATTGGCGTGTCGCAGGCGCCATACTTCGCGGCATTGCTCAAGAGATTGGTGACCATCTGGTCGAGATAGGTGCGCTCGCCGCAGACCGGGGGGAGGTCGTGGGCCACCTGGAGGACAACGGCGGAAGCTGGGTGCAGGTGCCGGTGCTCGGCGATCGCCGCATCGAACGAATGCTGGAGGAGGACGGGTTCCAATTCGGAATCGCGCTTTTTACCGAGCTCTGGGGCGAGAGCAAGCATGTTCGCCACCACATTGCGCAGCCGCCGCGAGGAAGTAGCAATCTCCGAGTATGCGCTGAGCCGATCTTCCTCTTCCCGGATGATCCCGCTTTGGAGGCCATCGACGGTGCCGACAATGAGGGCCAGCGGCGAGTTGAGTTCGTGCGCGATCATGCTGAGGAGTTCGTCCTTCGAAGCGTCCGCCTGTCGAAGCGCGGCGTTCAGCCGGTCGGATTCGGCAAGCAAGAGATCCGCCAGCCGGGCCGTGCGGCGAAGCTCGAGCAGTGCCATCACCTGCCGCGCGAGGCTTTCGAGTGCCTCCATCTGGCTGATTTCCAGCTGGCGGGCAACGACGTCCAGCACGCACACCATGCCAAGCGTATGACCTTCGACCGTTCTCAGTGGGGCGCCTGCATAAAACCGAATCCCCGGGTTGCCGGTGACAAGCGGGTGGTTGGCGAAGCGGTCGTCCTCTTTCAGGTCCGACACTGTGAAGAAATCCCCGTCACGCACGGCGTGGGCGCAGATGGACGAATCGAACGGCATCGCCCCCAGCACAAGGCCCGCCGCAGACTTGAACCACTGGCGATCCGCGTCGATCAGGTTGATCAGGGATACCGGTGTGCCGCAGATCATCATCGCCATGCGCGTGATGTCGTCGAAGGCGGCTTCTCGCGGAGTGTCCAGGATGCCGTAGCTTTGAAGTGCGGCCAGTCGCCCTTCATCCTCATAGGCGATAGGCGCCGCCGGCGAGCCAAGCGATGCGATGCCATCGATGACTTGCGGGGTTTCCAAGCTCTCTGTCGTTGTCACTCAGCTGCTCCGGAGCTTGCGCCCTCGATGGGACGCCCGAACGGCCGCGCCTCACCCTGGGTGGCCGGAGCCACCCTTAATCAACAGAGTACAAGAGCGCGTCTGTCAAAAACTAACAGAGCCGAGCCGAAACCGAAAAGTCGGAAGGTTGGGGCTAGGCCCGAAGCTGAACCGCCGTCCGCAACGCGCGACACAGATGCGCGAGGTGGCCCGCTTCAGCGATTCGCACGTCACCGTTAACCCGCCCGCAAGACGACCTATTCAACGCTTGTAGAAATATGGCGTAAACCTAGCCCGCGGCGAAGCTGCCGGGGAGCGCTTCACCCGCCGCTTTCGGCGCGCCGACTGGCCCAACGGCCGCGGTGGCGCGGGTCAGTGTCGCGAACGCCGCCTGTAGACGTGCGGCGAACTCATCGACCATCGTACGGTCTGCCCAGGAGGAGGTGACGCCGATGCGGAAAGCGCCGCGGTAGCGCACGGCCGCCACGCTCACAGACTGCGAACCGAAAAGCGGCACGAGCGGGTAGATCTCGCTCAACTCGGCGCCACCGAGCGTGTACGCCCGCGCTGGCCCGGGAACGCTTGTGACAAGAATGCCGTACGAGTGAAGCTTGCTGGCCAGCCAGTGGAGTAGCTTCTGGCTCCAGATTCCCGTCCAGGCGGTCATTTCGGTGAGCACTTCGTAGCCCTCAGCGTCGCCGCGGTGCTTCTGGATCGCGGTGTGCCGGCGAATCCGTGCCACCGTGCGGCCGGGGTCGCGGTCGCGCAGTTCGAGTGGAGTGAGGAGCAGGCCGATGCGGTTGCCCAGCGCGTACCGTTGGGCGCGCGTGCGGAAAGACACCGGCACCGCCGCGCGCAGCTTCAGCGGCAGGAATCGGTGATGGCTGCCCATCTCCGAAAGTGCCTGCGCCACGGCCGCGAGGACGAGGTCGTTTGGGCTGCCGTGGAGGCGCTTGCGGGCGTTTCGCAGGGGCCGCTCTTCGATGCTGAACCAGGCGACGGTGCGCTCGCCTTCGTTCTGGCTGCGCAGGCCGGTCTTCGGCCCAGGGGTGAGCAAGCGCAGGCTTGTGCGAACGAGCGCCGCACCGCGCCGGACGACGCGCCGGAAGCGTCTACCGTTGGTCGCCAGCTGCGCCGCTTTGAGCGTGAGCAGCGCCGGAAGCTCGATCCAGCGAGCCAATTCGGCCGCTTTTAGCTGTCCATCCGAGCGCAGCGGGATGAAGTTCAATGGCGGCGGCGCGCCTGCCCCTTCACGGGGGTCCAGCAAGAGCGTGATCAGGTCGATCCCGGCGATCCCGTCGACGAGCGAGTGATGCGCGAGGAAGATGACCGCGAATTTGCTCCCGCCTTCAAGGCCGGGCACGACGATGAGCTTCCAGAGAGGTCGCGAGCGGTCCATGTGCAGGGCCATCGCCGCTTCAGCGATGCTTCGCACGTCGTCTTCGGTGGCTACCGGATCGCACAGTTCAACCTGCTTCGTCCAGTCGATTGACCCTTCGCGAATCCAGATCGGCCAACCGGAAAGCGGCGCGCGACCGAGACGCTGGTCCATGCCGGGGACCGCTTTCGCGCGTTCGAGGAGCATCGCCGCCAGGCGGGGGAAATCGAACGCACCCGAGGCATCGCGCCAGCCGTCGCTCGAGATGAACGCAACCGCGCCGATATGCATCGGCCGGCCTTCGCCTTCGAATGAAAGGAAGGCGGCATCCTGCCCGCTGAGGCGGCGATAGCTGCGGCGGACCGCTGGCGTGTCTGTCAAGCTGACCATCCTCTCCAAGATACTCGACCGGCGGCGAGCGACGCCCTTGCGCGCTTACCAACGGCGAGTGACCGGCATTCTCAAGTTCGCCAGTCCGGGCCCCATCCTGAACGTCATGGATCCGTGGCCACAGGGTGGCTACTTCGCGTGGTAGACGTAAATCCGGTCGTTTGGGCCGAGTTGGCTAATGATCACCGCTACCTGCGATTCATCGATGCGCTTCGCCGCCGCCAGCTGTGGGTAGAGGTAGCTGACAGTCGGGTAGAGGTTGTAGTCGCCGAAGAGCGCAAGGACGAGCGGCGTGTTCACGCAGTAGAGCGTCCCACCAGCAGGCAGTGATGGGTATTGCGCGCGCAGGGCATCGACCCATGCCTGTTCGCCGGCGCCGGTCTCTGCCTCCCACTGCCGCACGCGATGGTTGCCGTACGAGACGAATACCACCAGGACGAGGGCAAACGCGGCGCCTGCGCCGATCCAGGTGCGGCGTCGCGCGAAGCGGGCCCGTGCCAGGCCGGCCAGTTCGACAGCCAACTGCCCGAGGGCCAGCGCGAGGAACGCCGAGGGGAAGTAGAAGTAGCGCGCTCCGAGGCCCGCGCGCAACGGTGCGAACGGCAGGACGGAAGCGAAGAAGCCGATGAGCAGCGCCGCCAGCAGCCAGCGTCGCGTCAGCAGCGCCCCTGCGAGGATGGCCGCGAGGAGGATACCGCCGGCGTTCGAAAGAGCGAAGCGCAACGGCTCTCCTTCGGTGCTGAACGGCACGAGCCCGTAGCGCGCCATCCGCCAGGCGTTACCCGGGATCTTCATCCCCAGTTCGTACTGCGGCGGGCTGGTGAAGGGGCCGGTGAGGAAACG
>JBDUAL010000209.1:0-4300 GCA_040004685.1 Anaerolineaceae bacterium
GGACATGGATCAGCTTCATGATCTGGGGTGTGGTGGTTGGCGCGCTCGTCCAACCGATCGTCGCCAACTGGGCCTGGGGCGGCGGCTGGCTCTTCGGCCTCTACAAGAGCGGGCTGGAACGGCCGTACGTGGACTTCGCCGGATCGGGCGTGGTGCACATGGTCGGAGGTTGGGCCGCTCTGGCCGGGGCCTGGGTACTAGGCCCAAGGCTGGGCAAGTACAACAAGGACGGGTCAGCGAACGCGATGCCTGGCCACAACTTGAACATGGCGGCGATCGGCACCTTCATCCTCGCCTTCGGCTGGTTCGGCTTTAACCCCGGATCCACGCTCGGGGCGAGCGGCAGTGGCAACCTGCGCATCGGCGAAGTAGCTGTCGTCACCATGCTCGCTGGCGCTGCCGGATCCGTCGCGGCGATGGCGTACGCAAAAGCCACACTGCGGAAGTACGACCCTGGCTACATGATCAACGGCATCCTAGCCGGGTTGGTTGCGATCACGGCCCCATCCGGGTACGTCAGCCCCATCCTCGCCGTGATCATCGGCGCGCTCGCCGGTGTACTGGTCTGCGTCTCGCTCGTCTTCGTCGAAAAGACGTTGAAGATCGATGACCCGGTGGGCGCGTTCTCGGTTCACGGCGTCTGTGGCGCCTTCGGGGTCCTTGCCGTTGGTCTGTTCGCGGACGGGACCGCCCCCGATTGGTTGGTTGTTGGCCACCCGATCAAGGGGCTCTTCTTTGGAGATGGCCGTCAACTGGTGGCGCAGGTGATCGGCATGGCCGCCATCGCCGTCTGGTCTTTTGGCACATCGTTCGTACTCTTCAAGGTGCTTATGGCGATGGGCGTCTATCGCTCAAAGCCCGAGGACGAGTTGCTTGGCCTGGACTTGCCGGAGATGGGAACACACGCCTACCCGGTGGAAGACATGCCATCAGAACGCGGCATCGAACCCGGGACATTCATTCCAGGGGTGACGCCAGCGCGCTAGCCACCTCACTTACGCGGAGTTGCAAGAGGGGGAGGAGCTTCGCTCGTCCCCCTCTTTCCGGCGCCCTGCCGTGCAACTGTGAAACACAGTCGAAACGTCATCGCAATCGACGTGTAACACGCCCGCAAACCGTTGGAAACGCTCGCCGCATAGAGTTCGAGTTGTGGAAACCTCACCTGACAGCTTGATGATGATCGCCGCGTTGCTACTCCTGGCCAAAGTCGCCGGGAGCATCTCCACGCGGCTTGGCATGCCCTCCGTACTGGGAATCATCGTGGCGGGGCTGCTTGGCGGCCCCGCCGTCTTCGGTTTCATCGGGCAGGACGTCTTCGTCGGGAACATTGGGCAGGTGGGCGTTGTCCTGCTGATGTTCCTGGCGGGCCTCGAAACCGACCCGCAAGGGCTTCGTTCCGTGGGAAAGACAGCCTTGATCGTCGCCATAGGGGGCGTGGTTTTGCCGCTCGGCGCGGGCTACGCCATCGGCGTAGCCGCGGGCATGCAGCCGATGCACGCGCTCTTTCTCGGTGCGATACTGACCGCGACATCCGTCAGTATCACCGCGGAGACGTTGAAAGAGTTGGGGCGCGCACGTAGTCGCGAAGGCAGCATCATCATGGGCGCGGCGATCATCGATGACGTGCTTGGTGTGCTGGTCTTGAGCGCGCTGGTGGTCGCCGAATCAGGCGGCAGCATACTGGAGCCAATCGGGAAGCTCATCCTCTTCTCCGGCATGGCGTTCGCGTTCTCTCGTTGGGCGATGCCGCTGATTCTCGAACACCACACACGCATCGAGTCGCCGGACACCAGGGTGGCGCTGGCACTCGCCATGGCCTTGGGCTTCGCCTGGGTCGCCTTCCGCGTCGGTGGCCTGGCGGATGTCACGGGAGCCTTCCTCGCTGGCGTGATGCTGTCGCGCACGGACCTCGGCCACCACATCGCAGAACCCGTTTCGCGGCTCAGCTATTCGCTCTTCATCCCCATCTTCTTCGTATACATCGGTACCCACGTGAGCGCGGATGACCTGACTCAGGCGCCTCTGCTTTCCGCGGTCATCGTGGCCGTTGCGATAGCGACGAAGGTGGTTGGTTGCGGGTTGCCTGCGTTGCTCTGCCGCGAGTCCTTCCCGACCTCCCTGCGGGTTGGCGCCGGTATGGTGGGGCGGGGTGAAATCGCGCTCGTCGTCGCTTCCGTCGGCCTCTCCTCGGGAGTAGTGGACAACAGCGTCTTCTCGATCGCGATCGTCGTCACGATAGCGACCACCATCGCCGCGCCATTGCTGCTGAAAGCGGCCTATCAGTTGACGCCTTCCCGTCAGGCCGGAGGCGATGAGATGGCATTCGTGCCGTCCTACGTGGCCGGTGGCCAGTGATGGTTCGGCCGCGGCTTCCTCGCTAGGTGACGGATTGTGTTCGCATCATGAGTGGTGAACCTTTCAGCCAACGCGTCCAGAACCTGCACGATTCGTGGAACGAACGGAGGCAGATGAAGGGCATCGCAAGTGCTCACGATTTTGAGTCTCAGTTCCAGTTGCTGAACACCCTCTACGGCTGGGCGATGGAGGCAGTAGGGGAAGTTCACCGGGTTTATGGTGAAACGGTCCACCTATCGCTCAGCCCGGCTCCAACGCGGGATCCCTACGGCCCTTCGTTTTCGGCCTTTCTGGGCGACTCGTTTACTCTCGCCTTCGCCCTTACCGAACGGAGACGCATGGGCGGATCACGTTGGTTCATCTCCGTTTCCGTCGGTTCGAGCGGAACCGGAGGAGGAGTGGTAGCTGCCGGACCGGAACGTCGCAACGGGCAGTGGACGCGAGCGCGTCTCGAAGACCTGCTCCTCTCGGTCCTTGGAGCCTATGAACGCTCGCTGTCAGACGCCGATCTCATTCCAGGAAGCAACCAATTGCGAGCGCGCGGGGCTTAGGGCGACAACGCGAACCCTGCCGTAGACTCGGCTGGAATGCTTGACCGCCTGCTCGTTCGCCTCCCGGCCACGCGTCACCGCGATTTTCGCGCGCTCTGGGGCGGGGGCGCATGTTCGAGCATCTCCCTCTGGACGCTCCTTCTCGGAAACGCCTGGATCGTCTACAAGATCAGCAATTCGTCGTTCTGGGTTGGCGTCTCGACGTTCGCCTCGATGTCGCCATACCTCGTTGCTCCGCTCGGCGGGATGGTCGCCGACCGGCTGGAGCGTCGCTTCCTGGTCCGGGCTACGCGAGTAGCCACCTTCGCGGTCACAGCCGGGCTGTTCGTGCTCGCCCTCACCGATGTGCTGGAAGTCTGGATGGTCGTGGGGATGGCATTCGCACAGGGCATCATCCGTGCGGTCGAGATCCCGGCGGATCAGGCGCTGCTCGCGAACGTTGTGCCAGCCAGGGACCTCGCCAATGCCGTCGCGCTGACAAGCATGAGCCAGCAGGGATCTCGGGCGGCCGGCCCGCTGCTCGCGGGGCCGCTCCTGGCAACGGTTGGAGTGGAGGGTGCGTACGCCGTCTCGGCGATCTTCGCGCTGCTCGCCTTCACGTCCGTTCGCCAGGTTCGAATCTCGTCCCGCGGGGGAGTCGTCAGCCTGGGCGACGTGGCCGAGAATCTGCGCGCAGGGCTGGCGTACATTCGCGCCACACCGGCCGTATTCGCGATCTTCGCGCTCGTCTTCGCTCACTGCTCGCTGACGATGTCCTTCGATGCGATGCTCCCCGGGTTCGCGGAGACCGAGCTGCACAGCCCCTCCGGTGGTTTCACATTGATGACCTTTGGGGTGGGAATCGGCGCACTCATCGGTACGTTCGCGCTGGCAATGACGACTGGCTCCAGGCGTGGTCCGCTGTTCCTCGCAACGGCGCTCGCAAGTGGCCTTTCGCCGTTGGTGATGGCGATAGCAATGAGCCTCGCACCGGCTGCGGCGGGCGCAGTCTTGATGGGCTCATCCCAGGCGATGTTCGTGGCATTGAGCGCCGTCCTGTTGCAAGAAGTGGTGCCCGACGCAGTCCGTGGGCGAGTGATGAGCCTCTACTTGATGTCAGCGGGCGGAGTCATGGCCGTCATGAATCTCGGATTCGGCACGCTCGCCGACCGAACGGGCGCGCCATTGCTCTTTTTGATCCCGGGGCTCTTGTTCGTCGGCATCACCGGTAGCAGCATCTTCACGCTGCAGTTGCGGCGCATCTACCGCACCGGACGAGCTGCGGAACTGGCCCCGATCGCGGCCTGAGCGGCGCACTCTGGGCGCGAACTAACGGCCGAGGCGGGCAACTACAGCATCGCGCCCACAGCCGAGAATGCTTCCCTTGAGCGGCGCCACCGTACCTACCGGCTCAA
>JBDUAL010000210.1:0-4282 GCA_040004685.1 Anaerolineaceae bacterium
GCGACTCACTTGATGACCCGGCGACCGCGGAGTTAGTTCGAGTCTTACCCGACGTTCGCGGCCTCCGAGTCCTGGACATGGCCTGCGGACACGGCAGGATAACGCGAGAACTCCTCCGGCGCGGAGCAGAGGCGGTCGGCGTGGATCTGTCCCAGGCGCTGATCGACAAGGCCCGCCGGAAACAGCCCTCGGGTAGCACCGAACCAAGATTCGTTGTGGGCGATGTCTGCTCTCCTTCTATTCTCGAAGGCGAGCGCTTCTCAGGCGTCGTCTGCAACCACGCACTGGCTGACATCGACGACCTCGATGGTGCGCTCGCGTCTGTCGTCCGTCTGCTCGACGAGGGCGGCTTCTTTGCGTTCTCGCTCTTGCACCCTTGCTTTCCGGGCTGGGGCGAAAACGCCCCGAGCAGTTGGCCTCCGGGCCAAGGCTACTACCGTGAAGGGTGGTGGCTCGCCCACAACCCCGGCTTCCGCGGGAAGGTTGGTGCGAATCACCGTAAAATCTCGACCTATCTGAACTCAATAGTCATCCACGGCCTCCAGGTCGAAGTTGCCGAAGAGCCGACCGCCCCATTCGGCGACTGGCCGACCGACAAGCCGGCGGCCGATCACGTGCCGGTATTTCTCGTGATGCGCTGTCGGAAGCGTTAGCGTCGTTGTCCGGGAGGTGAGTCGCGACACGATTTCCACGTAGTGTCGGGGGCGGGTCCCTCTCACTGGCCACAGCGCCTAACACCGGCGCTCCCTCCGTTGACCGCTTCGCCTCGTGGCATCCTTGCTATCTCACAACTTTGTGACGGTACAGGAAGCCGGTGAGAGAGACCCGTCCCTTGCGCGGTCGCCGGCATCGAATCTACTCCGTCCATAGGGACGCGCTCCCACATGAACCGATACACTCCCCCGCAATGGACCCTTCCTATCTTTCCGCGCGTCGAGACATACTCGCCCGTGCCTGGGACCTTCGCAGCGGCGCGGTACTCGTCCCTTCTGGCCTGCCGATCGCCGTCGCCGGCACCGACCAACAGCACGCGTTCCACGCCCACCCCGAGTTCACCTACCTCGCCGGGATCCAGACCGCAGGCGCCGTCCTCGGTTTCGACGCCGCCGACGGCTGGGTGCTGTTCGCCCCGGTGGCCAGCCAGGAAGACCGCGTCTGGGTCGGCGCCAGTGAAACGCTCGAGGAGCTTGCTCTCACTTCGGCCGTTGACAGCGTCCGCCCGCTCAGCGAACTGGACCGCTGGCTCGAATCGCGCCGCGCCGAACCACTCGCCATCCTCGGCAACTCGGACCTCGTCTCGAACCCCCTTGCCTACGGCATCCGGACGTGGCCGTCGCTCGAACTCGATCTCGACGACGACCTCGCCCTTAGACTCAGCGACCAGGTTTCTGAATCGCGCCGCGCCAAGGATTCGAGTGAGATTGAGTTTATGCGCGCGGCTGCGGACGCCTCTGCCCGCGGCCACCTTGCCGCCCTTCGCCTGGCCCGCCCCGGCATGACGGAGCGCCAACTGCAGATTGAAATCGAGGCGGAGTTCTTCCGCGCTGGCAGCGCCCGCACCGCCTACGGCTCCATCGTCGGCAGCGGCCCGAACGGCGCCATCCTCCACAGCTCGCCGTCGGCGCGCGCCTTCCGTCCCGGCGACCTCCTCCTTATCGACGCGGGCGCCGAGCACAACGCCTACGCCAGTGACATCACTCGTACGTTCCCGGTCTCTGGTACGTTCAGTGGTATCCAGCGCGACCTCTACCAGCTCGTCCATTCCGTCCAGGCCGCGGCGATTGCGGCGGTCGCCCCGGGAGTCGAGTACAAGGACTTGCACATGGCCGCCTGCCTCGGTATCGCCGCCGGGCTTGTGGACCTCGGCATCCTCCGCGGCAACTCGCACGACCTCGTCGAACGCGACGCCCATGCCCTCTTCTTCGTCCACGGCCTCGGTCACATGCTTGGCCTCGCCACCCACGACGCCGGCGGCTGCCTTGCGGGCCGCAGCGCCAGCGACCGATTCGGGCTGAAGTGGCTCCGCGCCGACTTGCCACTCCAGCCTGGTTACGTTGTCACCGTGGAGCCCGGCATCTATTTCATCGACGCCCTGCTCACCGACCCAACCCGCCGCGAGGCGTTCGCTGATGCAGTGAACTGGCCCCTCGTTGACTCGCTCGGCGGCTTCGGCGGCATCCGCATCGAGGACGACGTTCTTGTCACTGAAGTCCGGCCCGATGTCCTCAGCGGCAAGCTCCCAAGCGCCGTCGCCGAGATCGAGGCGATCCGCCAGGAGGCGTTAGCTTCGTGACCCGCCCGCTTGAAAAGATCACGCTGAGCGATGTTGCCCGAATGCCGCGTCCCGGCACGGTGGTGCCCGGGAGCCCTGGCTTCACGCCTGATTCCACCGCCGTCACCTACCTCTTCTCCAAAGATGGAGACCTCGTCCGGAGCCTCTGGCAATACGACATAACAACCGGGGTAAGGACTGTCCTTGCAGGCCCGCCACCCTCTTCGACAACGGAAGACGAACTTTCGCGCGAAGAAGAACTCCGGCGCGAGCGCGCCCGCCTGCGCGAACTCGGAGTCACTGGCTACCAGTGGGCCAAGGATGCCGCTGAGCCCACGCTGCTCGTCCCCGGGGGCGGGAAGCTCTATCTCAGCGTGGGGGGTGCGCCGCTCCGCGAAGTCGAGGGCGCCGAGGGGGCGGTCGACCCCCTCCTGAGCCCGGACGGCGTCCAAATTGCGTTCGTCCGTAACGGCGAACTGTTTGCAACGTCCGTCTCCGGCGGCGAGCCCCGGCAGCTGACAAGCGGCGCCGAAGACGGGCTTACGAACGGCCTCGCCGAGTTCGTGGCCCAGGAAGAACTGGATCGCGACCACGGCTTCTGGTGGAGTCCAGATGGGTCGAAAATCGCCTACATCCGCGCCGACAGTCGCCACGTCCCGCTCTACCCGATCGTGCACCAGGGCAAAGCTGAAGTGGACATCGAGTATCACCGCTATCCGTTCGCCGGCGCAGCAAACGCCTACGTCCAGCTTGGGGTGGTGGATCTGACGACCAGCCAAACAACCTGGATGGACCTAGGCCCAAACCGCGACATCTACATCGCGCGAGTCGGCTGGCGAAGCGATGGCGCCCTCACGGCGCAACTGCTCAGCCGGGACCAATCGACTCTCCGCCTTGTCGCCTTCGCGCCCGACGGCGCATCGACGCTCCTGATCGAAGAACACGGCGAGCCGTGGCTCAACCTCGCGGGAGACACCCGCTTCCTCAAAGACAACGGCATCGTCTGGACCAGCGAGCACACGGGTTTTCGCCACATCTATCTGCATGGCGCGCAGGGCGAGCGGCTTCGAGCCCTTACCAGCGGTGATTGGGTCGTCACCAGCCTCGTGGAGGTCGACGAAGGTGCGCGCGCTGTCTTCTTCATGGCCACGCGGGACGGCGTTAACGAACGTCACCTCTACCGGGTCTCGTTGGACGGCGGCGAAGTCGCCCGCCTGACGACCGAGCCCGGCTTCCATTCCGTGGTGGTCTCTCCCGCCCATACGCGCTTCATCGATGCCTGGAGCTCGCTCCATCACGCCCCCCGCGTCGCCCTCCGAACGATCGATGGCACGCTTGAGTCGCGCATCTTCGAAAACGAGGGCAACACCACCGAAGAACTTGGCCTCGCTGCTCCTGAGCTGGTCGAACTCCGCGCCAAGGACGGTACGATTCTTCATGGCGCCATCTACCGCCCGCCCGGCATACAGCCCGGGCAGCGCTATCCCGCTATCATCTCGGTCTACGGTGGCCCTCACGTCCAGCGCATCGCCGATGAATGGTCTCTCACGGTCGATCTTCGCGCCCAGTACCTCTCCCAGGAAGGCTTCGTCGTCTTCAAGTTGGACAACCGCGGCGGCGCCAACCGCGGACTCTCCTTCGAAGCCGCACTCGCTGACCGCGCTGGCACAATCGAGGTCGAAGACCAGGTTGCCGGCGTCCGCCACCTCGTTTCCCTCGGATTCGTAGACCCTGCGCGCATCGGCATCTACGGCTGGAGCTATGGTGGCTACATGACCTGCATGGCCATGCTCCGTAACCCCGAAGTCTTCAAAGTTGGCGTGGCCGGCGCACCGGTCACCCACTGGGACGGCTACGACACCGCCTACACCGAGCGCTACATGGGCACTCCGCAGTCCAACCCCGAGGGCTACTTCGATAGCGCCGTCCTTTCCCACGTTGCCCGTCTCCAGGGAAAGCTCCTGCTCGTCCACGGCATGGTCGATGAAAACGTCCACTTCCGGCACACCG
>JBDUAL010000211.1:0-4282 GCA_040004685.1 Anaerolineaceae bacterium
GTCGCCCGCGCGACCGCAGCCGGGCCGCTGCCCGATCCCCGTCCCATCGGCCAGCACATCAATGACATAGACGGTACGCCCCACGTCGCTGATCGGCGTACCCTCGGCTGGCGGGGCTACGCTCACCTGCGCCGTGCCGCACGCCTTGCCGTTGACGAACGCGATCACCGGCTGCACCGGGGGGCTGAGGTTTCCGCCGAAGATCTGCACCTTGCCGTACGGCCAGTAGAAATCGGGCGCCGGCGGGCTATCGGCAATCGCCACCCGCGCAGGCAGGGCGACCAGGACCAGAAACGCAACTAGCGCCGTAGCGATGCCTCGGCCACTGAATGTAACCCCAGGCTTTCGCACGGCGCTAGCAGTGTTCATTCCGTCCAGGCAGCGCGCCTAGTAGGTTCCGTCTTTGGCCAGCATCGGCGCCGAGGCGCGTGCCGTCACGGGCGCGCCAAGCGTCAACGCCTGGCTCGAAGGCCCGGGCCCAGCCCATGCAACCGCGTTTGTGGAAACGCGGCCGCCTGTACCGCCGATCGGCGTGAAGTAGAAGAGCACCTGGCGACCGGCCTTGCCGCAGCCCGCGCGTTGCGCGTCCGCAATAACGTCGACCACGTACACCGTCACGCCGGCGTCAGTCGTTACGATGCCATCGCCACAGACCGTGCTGGTGGTCCCTTCGGTCACAATTGCGATAACCGCCTGCCCTGCAGACGCCCCAGCGGCCGGACCGTAATACGTCGTCGGTGGTGGCGGCGGGAAGTCAGCAGCGAACGCCAGGGTCGGGAACGCTGCAACGATTGCGCTAAACGCGCCAAGGCCGAACAAAATCGGTCGCTTCATAGGTTCCTCACTGTGGGGAGATCGCGGTCTCTAGCTACCCTAGAGCGTAGGAGCGCGCCCTTATGCAAGCAAGGCGTGTTTCCCTGAATTGGCCCATTCTGGTAACTGTTTACCGACGTTTTACAGGGGCGATGCCCCGGAGGTACAAATGCCGAATGCTGACGCGGTCCGTTCGAAGCTCGCTCCTGCCCTGCGCCCAGTGCGCGAACGGCTGACCTGGTGGGGCCGCGGGCGGCGCCGTACGCGCTTCCTCCGCGATGGCATCGAGGGTATCTCGGCTGAACTGCGCGACACGCCCAACCAGCACGTCGCCATCCTCCGCCAGTTCGGCGCACGCGTCGGCAAGGACGTTTCCATCCACGGCCCCATCTACATCGTCAACGCCCGCAGCAACTTTTCGAAGCTCACCATCGGCGACCGAGTCCACCTCGGGACGGACGTCCTTATCGACCTCGCGGACACTGTGGTCATCGAAGACGAGGCCACGCTCTCCATGCGCTGCAGCATCGTCACCCACATGGACGTAGGCCCCGGGCCGCTGCGCGAAAAGCGGCCCCGTCAGCAAGCGCCGGTGCGAATCGGGCGCGGCGCCTACCTCGGGATCGGCGCCAGCGTCCTGCACGGCGTTACCATCGGCGCGGAGGCCACGGTCGGCGCGCACGCACTCGTGGACCGCGATGTTGCAGCGGGGGCTATGGTGCTTGCGCCCCGCGCACGGCTGGTTCCGTCCAACGCCGGCCGAGACGAACTGGACGCATGACTCGGGCGCCGCGCATCGCGATCCTCGGGCTCCCCTATTTCGGCGGCCAGCTGGCCCGGCTCCTCGGCGAACGCGGCTGGGATGCGGCCTTCCTCGCCCACCCGGGGCGCAGCGTGCGCGGCTGGCTGACGCTCGTGCCGAAGCTGGCCCGCGCCGATGTCGTCTACCTCATCGGCAGCCGCATCGAAAAGGGCTCGCCGCAGGATCGCCTAATGCAGCTTCGACGCAAGCCGGTCGTCATCCACTGGGTTGGCACGGATGTCCTGATCGCAGCGGAAGAGCACGTCCGTGGTCGCGCCTCGGAACGAATCGTCGAGCGCGCGGTGCATTGGTGCGACGCGCCCTGGCTGGTCGATGAACTGGGCACACTGGGCGTACGCTCAACCCACGTGCCGCTGCCGATCCCTCTCGCCTCCGCTGAGCCGCCTCCTCTGCCGGCCGAGTTTCGCGTCCTCGTCTATCTGCCGGTAGATGCCTTTGACCGTGAAGTGTTCGACATGGAGACGCTCTTGCGTCTGCCGCTCGAATTCCCCGGCGTCCCGTTCATTCTGCTCCCGTCGCCGCCCGAATCGCTCCCTCAGCCGCTGCCCGCAAACCTGGAGGCGCGCGGTTGGGTGACTGATATGGACGCCGTCTATCCCGAAATCAGCTGCATGGTGCGCCTCACCAGCCACGACGGCACTTCGTTCATGGTGGTTGAGACGCTCGCCCGCGGGCGCCAGGCGATCTGGACCTTCCCAATGCAAGGCGCGATCCGGGCCGAGGGCTTCGAGGCCGTAGCCGCGGCGCTCCGGGAGCTCATCCGCCAGCATGTGGCGGGCGAGCTTGGGCTCAATAGCGTTGGTCGCGAATTCGTGCTCAGGCACTTCGACGGCAAAACCCTGCTCACGGGGCTGGACGAGCGGCTACGCGCGCTGCTCCCCGCGAGACCACGCCAGCGATAGCGAGCGCGGCGGCCCTACACGGAACTACGCTGCGGACCGGTGCTCTTCGTTGGTGATGAAGTCGCTGTCGGCGAGCCAGTTTTTGAACGCCTTTTTGGCGCCGCAGGATTTGCAGCGGCCACCGCTCAACGGGCCGCTCGCCTCTTCGATCATCCAATGGTGCGCGTGCTCCGCGGGCGCGGGTACGGACAGAGTCTTGGTTGCCATGGGTTCCTCCGTGAGGGCTCTCGGCGCTCCCTCGATGAACTTCGAATCATTTGACGGCTTTCGCACGCCTACTCCGGGTGTTGACCCACCGAGGCTGCAACCTTAGGAAGGAAGCGCCAAACCGGTGTGTCGATCTCACACATGTACATACGTCAGTTGATGGCCGTCTGTTCAAGACGGGTGACGGCTCGCGGGCCCCGAAATCAGGCGAAAGTAAAGACCCTGGTCGCGAGGCCGAAGCTCGTTGACGTCCGCCTCGTCCCGAAACGCATGCGAGCCGCTGGCCCGCCCGGGCCCCTTGGCTGCTCACACCCGCTGGTGGGAACTAGCCCGGGCCCCGAAGCGGCGCCAGGCTGCGCGACTCTTCATTGGAGATGAAGTCTGTCTCTGCGAGCCAGTTTTGAAACGTGCGAAGCGCCTGGCAGTGTTTGCAAACGCCGATGCTCAGGTGCCCACTCGGTTCGGCGATGACCCAGTGATGGTGATGGATTGGACTGACTACAGTTACGGCTTGCATGCTATCGATATCCCGCGGGCCCGACGTTCGATCCCGAAGTTGTCTGGGCTGCGAACCTCGAGGCGAAGTGGTAGATCGAACGCTATACCTGCCTGTCTGTCCAAAATTGACACATGGCTTGAGGCCGAGAGCGCTCCGCGGAGCGTGTGCCTGCGAGCCAATGGCCCCATCGCCTGTCCGCGTCGCGCCGTGGTGGTGCGAGTTCACCCATCGCAGCGGCTGAGACCGAGATCTAACTCCGGCCGAACCGTCCGTCTGGCCCGATGGTTCGCGCCAATGGAAGCCGCTAAGACTTGATCGCGCGCTTTGCCTTTTGGGCGGCGCCTGCGACCTTGCCCTGAACGTCGCCGATGGTCTCCTGGAACTCGCCCTGCATGTTCTGGGCGCGGCCCTTGCCCGCCATCCCCTCGTTCCCGGTCGTCTTTCCGACCTTTTCACGGGCGGCGCCGACAGTCTGGTTCGTCTTGCCCTTGAGTTTGTTCTCGACCGAGTCTTTTTTGACAGCCATCTCTACGGTTCCTTTTCGTAGGGCCGCAGCGGCCCCGCTTGAGTTCTGAAGATACCGTCCGAGGCCGGGCGATCGGACCAGTGTGATGCGCCGCACGAAGGCGGTTTAGCGGCTACTGGTTGCGATGGCGCCTCCAGCGCCAAACCGAGAGTGCAACCGTCATCAGCGCCAGGCCCCCCGCTGCGATTGGTGCCAAGAAGGGCGTTCGTCTGCCTGTGGGCTCGAGTTCGGGCTCAACCCGGGGGCCGCTTTGTCCCGTCGTTGGGGTGTGCGATGGCGGGTCACTGGCCGGGAAAGAGTCATCGATCTGCTGGTCGAGAGCCTCCTCCGTCAGCGGGTTACCGCCCGCGAACTCGGGGTCGGGTGCGGCTGGCTCGTTTGCGGAATGTCCGTCGCTCATGACTTCTCTCCCATCTGATCGAGAAGGTCAAGCATATCGTTTGCATGCTCCTCCTCCATGCCCAGGATCGACTCCATAAGCCGCCGAGTGGTCGGATCGTCGTCACCGAGCC
>JBDUAL010000212.1:0-4280 GCA_040004685.1 Anaerolineaceae bacterium
TGGTTGGCCAGACCGTTGAAGTGAACCCGGGCGGCGCCCAGTGGAACGCGGTGGAAGTGGTGAGGGTGAAAGGAACCACGTCGCGCCGCGTCGGCGACCGGGCGGTGCATAGGATCGACCTGGTAGTCGCGTCATTCGCACCGGGGAAGGCATCATTTCAACCGGTGGTGAGCGTGGTCAGCGGCTCGGAGGTCACCCAGCGCGTGCTTCCGGTGCTGGCCCTGAACGTGCTCTCAAGCCTGACGCCGAAGGACAGGCTCGAGCTTTCACCGCTGGCCCCTCCCTCGGAGATCGAGGGTGCTGAGTCTGGGCTCCTGAAGCCAATGATCGTTCTTGGGGCGATCGTCACGTTCCTGGCGGTTTCTGGCGCCCTCTTCTGGGCGGCGCGCGCTTTCAGCCGACGACCCAAGCACGTCATCGTGCATGCTCCAAAGGTCGCGGCGCCACCGACGCTGACCGGGGCCGAGGGGATCATCGATCTGGACCCGGTAGGGGCCTACCGCACCCTCTCCTCGGTGGTGCGTGGCGCGCTGGGCACCCGCTACGGATTCCCAGCATCGTCCCTGACGACGCCGGAGCTGAAGCGCCGTATGGAGGCGGCGGGCGTCGATCGTTGGCAGGCGCGCTTGGTCGGCGGGCTTCTGGAGGAGTGCGACGCGGTGGTCTACGCGGGCTATCGGCCAGCCGGCGAACGCCGCAACGCGGATCTCAACATGGCTCGCGAAATTGTCGAAGGGGTTTCCTGATGGAATTCGCGTCGCCCCCTGCGCTGATCCTCGCGGCGTTTGCGTTGCCCGTGTTTTTCTTAGCACGAACCAGGAGCAGAAGGCTGGTGCGAGTCCCGTCGGCGGCTCCGCTGACCGGCGCCCCGCGTTCTTTGCGGCTCCGATTGCTGCCGTTTCTGCCGGGCCTGAGGGTGATTGCGATCGCCGTCCTGGCGGTGGCGGTTGCCGGGCCGCGGGTCGGCGACGCCAACGCCGTGGTGCCCAGCCAGGGCGTCGATATCGCCCTCTCACTGGACATCTCGAGTTCAATGAACACATCGGGCTTCGGTGGTGCGACACGGCTGGAGGCTACCAAGAAGGTGATCCGTGATTTCATCAAAGGGCGTGAGAGTGATCGCATCGGGCTTGTGGTCTTTCAACGCGACGCGCTCCCGCTCGCTCCGCCAAGCCTCGATTACCAGGCGCTAGATCGGATCGTGAGTCAGCTTGCCAGCGGGCTGCTTCCGGATGGCACGGGCATTGGTGTGGGCCTTGGCAGCGCGCTGAACATGCTCCGCGATTCGACCGCAGCCAGCCGAATCGTGATCTTGCTCACCGATGGCGAGCACAACGCCGATTCGATCTCCCCCGAGGATGCCGCCCATCTCGCGACCGCGTTGAAGATCCGGGTTTACACCGTCGGCGTCGTCTCGACCAACAGCACTGGCCGGGCAGACATTGATGAGAAGCTACTGCAAACTATTGCCGACCGCACGGGCGGGAAGTATTTCAAAGCCAACAATCCGCAGGCGCTCGCGGATGTCTATTCGGAAATCGGCAAATTGGAGACCAGTCGTGTCGGCCGTGAACGGTTTGAGCGATTCACGCAGTTGGCGCCGTGGTTCGCTGGCGCGGCTGCGGCGCTTCTGCTCGCTGACCTCACCCTTCGTGGGACGTGGTTGAGGCGGAACCCGGCATGATTGAGATTGAATTCGCGCGGCCGTGGTTGTTGGCCGGACTTCTGCTCGTGCCGCCGGCGTTCATTGGTTGGAACCTGGGTGTGCGCCGCGCCAGCCGCAAGATGCACGCCATTTCGCGCGACCGCCCGCGCCGCCCGCCCTACCTTGCAGCGGCGCTGTTCGCGGCGGCGGCGGTCCTGGCGCTGTTGGCCGCTGCTTTGCCGCAGTGGGGAACAACCCAATCGCACTTGCCCCGCAACGGAGCCGATCTCGTCATCGTCCTGGACATCTCCCGGAGCATGGACGCGCGGGATGTGCAGCCGAGCCGCCTCGAGGCTGCTAAGGCCGCACTAGCACTTATAGTTACGCGTTTGGGCGGCGACCGCGTGGGACTGGTGGTCTTCGCCGGCACCTCTCGGCTGCGGTTTCCGCTGACTACGGATCTCGCCGCCGCCACCCAGGTGATCTCCTCGCTGGAGACCGGAAGCATCATCGTCGAGGGAGGAACGAACGCGACTCTCGGGCTTGACCTCGCCATCTCCGCCTTCGACGAGGGCAGGATTGGAGGGCGCGCGGTGCTGCTCCTCACCGACGGAGATGACCTTGGAGGGGACCCAGCAGCGAGCGCAGAACGGTTTCGACAGACGAGGATCGACCTGTTAGTCGTCGGGGTGGGCACCGCCGAGGGCGGTCGGGTACCTGTGATAGACCCGAAGACGTTCCGCCCGGGGGACAAATTGGACGCGAACGGGCAGCCGATCGTCTCCAAGCTCAACGAGACGTTCCTGCGGGCCCTTGCCGCGGCTTCGGGCGGGCGTTACCTCGGTTCCGAGCTCTCGACGGTTCCCGGTGCGGTCGCCGGGCGCGTGCAGACGCTGAAGAGCGCTCAAGTGGATGAGCGATCGACGACGATCCCGGTCGAGCGCTTCCAGTGGTTCGCGGGCGGTGCGCTCGCGTTGCTGGTGCTGGGGAGCGTTGTTGAGTGGCTCGAACGGCGCGGGCGTCAACTCGGCCTCGCCGTAACGGGAGTGATTGCGCTGCTGCTGCTGGCGGGCTGCGCCACGGGCGCTTATTCGGCCAACGAAGCCGGGCGCGAGGCGCTCATTCGAGGCGACACCGGGCTGGCGATCGAGAAGTTCATTGAGGCCCAGGCGGCAAAGCCGGATGACGCACAGATCAGTCTGAACTTGGCGGCGGCCTATCACGCCGCCGGGCGGTACGACGAAGCCACCTTGGCCGCGCGCCGCGTGACCGCCTCACCGGCTTCCGATGACCGCGCGAAAGCGTTTGCGAGCATCGGCCACCACGCATTCGCCACGGGACAGCTCGAGCTTTCGCTCGATGCCTTTCACCGCTCCCTCCTCGAAGACCCGACCGACGAGACCACGCGGCACGACTACGAAGTGGTGCGCCGCTTGATCAAGCCCGACGAAGAGAAGCAGCCTCCGGACAGCGCGCAAGATGCGTCCGCAACCCCCGGCGCCTCAACCGAGGGCGGGCAGGGAAGTGGGACCCCTGCCCAAACCCCGTCGGCGACGCCGGCCCCGACGCAGAGCGGCCCAGCCGGCGCCAGTACCCCGCAGTCCGGACCGGGCACGAGCCGCGACTCCGCATCCGTCGACAAACAGTTACGCGACATCGATGCTCAGGTTGCGCGTCTCGTCAGGGAGGGCGGCGAAACGCCTACCGCGGCGCAGGCGTTGGAGATACTTCGATTGCTGGCCGAACGGGCGCGCATCGCCGCTCAACGCGACGGCGAGACATCCAACAATCCGCGCGACTACTGACCGTTCCAGACCACGGGCAAAACGAAGGGGCCGTGCGGGCCCCTTGTCCGTTCGCTGGCCCGCGCCCGTTACTTCTTGACCCGAATATGCTCCGGTTTGCCGCCGATCTTTGGGGTGACGGACTTCGGGCCGCTGAAACCGGGCTTCGCGGGTTGGCCGGGCTTTGGCTTCGGCTGCTTGGCCATGAGAGGACTCCCTTCGTTGTGAGCACGGTGCGCCACCGGCGAGCGCTGGCGCTAGCAGGATCCCTTGTTGGACCCATCACATCGTCGGAGTCCTCCAGTGCCGGACGAAAGTCGCAGCCCGAACATGGTAGGGCACCGTGTGGGCGTTGCACCACCGGCGCCGGGGCTGCGGTAGACTTCAACGATGCGCGCTGTCTTCGTCATGGTGAAAACCGAACCCGGTCACGCAACCGAAGTTGCCAATCGGATTGCAGAAGTCGAAAGCTTTTCGGAAGCGTTCAGCATTACGGGTCAGTACGACCTGCTGGTCAAGCTCTACGTCGATGACGTGGACGGCCTCGGGCGGCTTATCGAGCGGCAGATTCATTCGATCCCCCACATCCGGGATACGTTCACAATTCTCACCTTCGAGGCGTTCGGGGTGCGTTAGCGAGGAGCCAGAATGATCGAGCTCGCGCCCAACCTTTCCGAGATCCTTCGGCACTTTTCGCCGGACCTGCCATGGCTTGTCGCGCTGGCGGGCATTTCCGCCGCTTATCTCCTCGGCGCTCGCCGGGCGACTGCACGCACCACTGCCAATCGCCACGCCCACTGGCGCTCTGGCTGCTTTTTAGAGGCGTGAACGTTGACCAGTGGCGACTGGCG
>JBDUAL010000213.1:0-4263 GCA_040004685.1 Anaerolineaceae bacterium
CGCTGATGATGCTCAGTGAAGTCGCCGAATCGGGGGTCTGGTGTTCGCGCCGCTGGAGAATCGTCCCGTCCTCGCCCACGAGCGCCGCCCGCAGGTGGGTGCCTCCGAAATCTGCCGCCAGCAAAACGCGCATCACGCTACGCACTCTAACTAAGCCGCTCGCCGCCGTCGCCTCGCGTGATTGTGCAATCTCACTTGCGTTGCACGCGCCACAGCCGCACCGTAGCGCCATGTTCGAATTCTGGCAGCGCGACCTTCTTGCCTCACTCCCCGTGGCGCGGCTGGCCACAATCGCCGCGGACGGCCGCCCGCACATCGTGCCCGTCTGTTTCGCCCTCGCCGGTGAGAACGTGATAATCGCCATCGACGAGAAGCCGAAGCGCCCTGGCGTGGAGCTCGCCCGGTTGCGCAACATTCGTCGCGACTCTCGTGTTTCGTTCCTGGCGGATCGTTACGAGGCCGATTGGGCGCGGCTAGCGTGGGTGCGAATCGACGGCCGGGCCCGCATATTCCTTCGAGGAGAGGAGCACCCGCGAGCCCTTGAAGCGCTCCGGGCCCGTTATCCACAATACGTCACCATGGCCCTCGAACGCCTGCCGGTCATCGAAATCACGCCGGAGAAGGTGACGGGCTGGCGATTCGCCTGACTTTCTAGCCTGCGATACGCGACTGGAGCGCCGGGTCCGCGGCTAATAGTTGACGTCCGCGCACCTGCAACTGGCTGATCGTGCTCGGGTCACGTTTGCCCAGCAGGGCAGCGATCTGCGACAGGCTCCGGCCGCGTTCCTTCAGGGCATAGATGGCGATCGCGCGGGCGTTACTCACTGCGGCCACCCGGCTTCTTCCGGTGAGCGCTTCGAACGAGGTATCGAAGTGGCGGGCGATCGCTTCGAGGATGGCCCGGTCATCGTGGCCGGGAGGCGCTGCTTCTACGGCGGCCACGCGCGTCAGATCGGCATCGAGCCGGGCTGCGTCCAGCCGGCCGCAACGGGAAAGCGCCACGGCCGCGTGAACTGCGCCCAGCAGGACGCGCGTCGAAGGGATTTCACAGCCCGCGATCCGTTCCACGGCCCATGTCGGCAGCCCCGACCGCAGACCGCGGGCGACGTGATCGATGAAGTCACGGCGCTCTTGCATGATGAACGGTTCGACGCGAGTGATGATGCCCGCCGCGAGCCGTGATGACAGCCGGTCAGGGAGATCGAGGTCCAACGGGTGACGTTCGCTGGCGGTCGCAATGTGGCCGCCCGAGTTACTCACGGCGTCTATCGTGTGGACGAGCTCATCAAGGGTGCCCTTCTTTCCGGCGAGGTACTGTAGGTCATCAATGACGAAGAGATCGACGCTGCGCACGGACAGCTGGAACGCTTCCATTCCTCCGGTCCGGATGGCGGAGATGTAACGGGTGGTGAACTCCTCGGCACTGAAACAGGCCACCCGCTTCGAGGCGGCAAGAGCACGGCTGGCGAGCGCGTGAAGGAGGTGGGTTTTGCCCATTCCGGGAGGTCCGTAGATAACCACCGGGCTAATCGGCAACCCGTCGCGTTCGAGGAGCCGGGTGCAGGACTCGTAGGCAACCTGGTTGCCTTCACCCGAGAGGTAGCGTTCGAAGGTATAAACGCAGTTCAACCGCCCGATGATCGCAGCCGGGGGAGTTGGCCACGCCTGAGCAGGCGATGCTTCATGCAGTGTTGCAACAGCCGCCTCGCTGCCCCGCGGGACGAACTCGACTTCCACTTCGTCCCCGCGCTGTGCGGCCACAGCGCGAGCGACGACGGCATCCAGCTTGATGTTCAGCCATTCGCAACTGAGGGCTGTGCGAGCCTCAATGGTCAGCTTGCCGCCATCCAGTTGGAGCGCCCGCGTGCCCCGAAGCCAAGTGTTAAAAATGTGCGCAGAGAGTTCAACCTGCAAACGCCCGAGCACCGCCTGCCACAGTTCGGAGAGGTCACGCGGGGAGGCTGATGATGGTTCCATACGCGGGACAAACTCTTCTCTTCCACACTCAAGTGGCGGCTTCGCAATGCGCTGGATTGATGTATCTTCCGCTGATCCGGGAGGCTAAGGGTTCGGGGACACTGGGAGCGCCTGCCGGTGCTGACGCGTTCGGTACGGTAGCCCCGCCGGCTCCCTGTTACAACGGCTTTGTGTGAATAATGCGTCCTTCGCACAGACTTTTCACGCCCCGAAGGGGTTATGTGGGAATCCCATTCTCGGCCCTCAATAGCCCCTATCGGGCGCCTGAGGGATTTGTCTTCATAACCGATTAGCAGCCTCTTCTCATCGCTGGGTGCGGCTACGAAAAACGTGCGGTTTTGCCGCGGGGGCGCGTCGCACACGATTGTCGGCTCTGGCGAACGAAGGTCCACCGGGAGGTTGTCACCCGTGGCCGGGGACGTCCTTGCAAAGATGCGGGCTCTCGCTCCCGACGATTGCGCTGCCCGTCGCCCGACGCTATCGCTGTTGTCCTTCGGGTTCTCCGCTGAGCAGTTCAATCAACCGCCGGCCAATCGGAGGGATGTGCCGTCCCTTTCGTCGCACCCAACCGACCTGTCTCCACTGCCTTGGCTCGAGCGGCAACGCGACCACCCTGGTGGCCGCTCGCAGGCTCATTTCGGGCGCGAAGGCGATTCCACCGCCCGCCGCTACCATCGCCAATAGGGCCTGTTGGCTGCGCAGTTCGATTCGACCGGCCAGCGTCAAGCCAAGGCTGGCGGCACATTCATCCACCAGTGACCGTAGCCCGTGCCCGGGCATCGAAAGTAGCAGATCGGGATCGACGAGCGCCCGCCCGATCGGCGCCTCCGGGAGTTCTGCTAAGGCATGGCCCGGCGGCACGGCGAGCAGCACCTCCTCCTCCAGGAGGGGGTGCACTTCGAGGCGAGAATCGGCCAGCGGTAGTACCACCAGGGCGAAGTCGACTTCATCCGCAAGTACGCGCGCGACTCCGTCGTCCGTTCCGAGCATCTCCACGCGAAGCTTCGCGTTGGGGAAGCGGACGCGGAGGATTGTCAACGCCGGTGGCAGCAGGTTGTCTGAGACCGTTTCTGTAGCGCAGATGCGCAGGCTGCCGCCGCCCTCGGTGCCGGAAACGCGTGCGACCGTGGACGCGATCTCATCGAAGACGCGGTCGGCGCAATCGGCCAGGGCGTGGGCGCCTTCAGTGGGCACAACGCGCCGTCCCACGCGGTGGAACAGTGGCACCCCCAACTCCCGTTCGAGCAACAGCAGCTGCTTGCTCACCGAAGGTTGGGCAACGTGTTCCGCTTCGGCCGCCCTGGTCACACTTCCGGCCCGGACAACGGCCCGCAGGTAGCGAAGCTGGTGCAATTCCATATGCTCTCCGGCTATGAGTTTCGTTCGAATCATATCTTAGACGCCAACGAACCCTTCGGCTTAGGCTGAGTGGGCGCACAGGAGATTGCCATGACTACCTCATCCACCCAGCCGGTTCGCCAGCAGTTCGGAGCGGTGGCGGCTGCCTACGCGGTGAGCTCCTACCACGCGAAAGGCCCCGATCTTGCCGCTATGATCGCCGCCGCCGAACTGACGGGCAGCGAGAAAGTTCTCGATATGGGCTGCGGCGCCGGTCATTCTGCTATCGCCGCGGCGACGAAAGCGGCCCACGTCACCGCCCTCGATGTCACGCCGGAGATGCTGGAAGTGGCGGCGCAGATGGCAGCCGAGCGCGGCCTGACGAACATGACCTTCGAGCAAGGCGACGTTTCCGCTTTGCCCTTCGCCGATGGCTCCTTCGACGTGGTCACCAGTCGCGTCAGCGCGCACCACTACGCTGATCCGGTGAGCGCGCTGAGCGAAGCGTTTCGCGTGATTCGGCCGGGCGGACGGTTTCTGCTCGTCGACACGATCGCCCCTGAAGAGCCCACGCTGGATACGTTCTACAACTGTTTCGAACTGCTACGCGATTCGTCCCACGTGCGTAACTGGCGAGCGACCGAATGGTTGCGCATGCTGGAGACAACCGGATTCGCAGCGACGCTGCTTGACCGCTACGTCTTGCGCCTGGAAGGGGCCAACTGGGTTGAACGGATGCGAACCCCGGCCAGCAAAGTGGCGATGTTGCGCGAACTGTTCCGCGACGCCACGCCCGCTATCCGCAAGGCTTTCGAAGTAGAGGATGACCCGTGGATGTTCAGCATTCCGATCGGCCTCTTTTCGGCGATCAGGCCGACGTAGGCGCCTTATCAGCTTTCGTGACGCGTGGCCCTCAACGAACCGCCTGCTCCTGGCTAGAGGGAAGTC
>JBDUAL010000004.1:0-14408 GCA_040004685.1 Anaerolineaceae bacterium
AAGAGCCTCTTTAACGTAGCGCTCGGCGAGGCCGATCGTCTCGCCGTTGGTGGGGTCGAAGACAAGTTCGTGGATGCGGCAGCCGAAGGTTGGACGCATTACGCGTTCGCCCTGGGCGGTTCCAAGCACAATTCGAACGGCTTCTTCTATCTCGGCGGTTCCATCGGAAAGCCCAATCGCTCCGCCGCCGCCCGGTTGTACCGGAAAGCTCCAACCTCGTCCAATAAGCGATCTGTCTGGCATGCTCGCGTAGACTACCCGATTCAGCGCCAATCGGCTTCGCACTGGGCGGAGTGGGTGGCGGAAGGGCTGAACTAGTTGATCTTGACCAGGCCGCCCTTAAGGCTGGCGATGCCGCCGCCGTCCATATCGAGCATGGCTTTTGCGGCAATCTTGACCATCGCGCCACTTAGCTCCAGGGAACTCTTGGCCGTGAGCTTGATGCTCAGGGCGTCGACCTCGGCCGCCATCTTCGCCGTTATCTTGGCGTTGCCACCGGCTTCCACCGTCACATCGCCGCCGGTCTTGATGGTGATCTTCCCGGCGCCATTGCTGTCGATCTCGACCGAGTTCGCACCTCCATCGCTCACGGTGATCGTCTTCGCACCGTCATCGAACACGATGGTCCGCTTCGAAGGCGAGGTTACGGAGAATTTTTCTGCTTTGGAGGTGTCGTCGAATTCAAGGAGGTGTCCCGCGGCCGTCTTGATTTGCCGGCGAACCACCTGGCCGGAGTCGAAGAACTTGTCGTAGCTCATTGGGGGCTTGTCGGTTCCGTTCCAGAGCGAGCCGAGGACGTAAGGTTGGCCGCGCTCTCCGTTGTCGAAAGCGACGAGCACTTCGTCATTCACTTCCGGCATAAAGTGGATTCCGGTGCCGTTCCCGGTCATCGGTCCGGCGATGCGGGCCCAGAACGTCTCAACCTGGTCATCCATCCAGGGGAGCTTCAATTTCACTCGGCCCATACCATCCGGGTCGTTGAGGTTGGTGACGATACCGATTGCGACGCCTGCCCCGCGCGTGGCTATGGATGTGGCCGTTTGCCCGCGCCCAAGAATAAGGTCCGCGGTTGTCTCCGCTTCCATTCCGGAAGTCCAGAAGTATGTCTCATAGAAGCTGTCTGCACGCATCACATGGCGAGTGCGGCTGATGAAGTACTTGCCGCTGAAGCGACTGCCGATCTTCTGCAGATTCAGCCATACGGCGGGGACGATGTTTGGATCCCCAATGACCCGTCCCTCACCGTGGAGGTCACGAGTCCAGCGGTCTGCGAGCGTGGCCTTGGCGAGTTTGTCCGCTACCGCTTGCTTCGTCACGGGAAGATCGGAGACAAGGACCGTCGCGCTGCCGAACGCCGACGTTGCCTTGGCAGCGGTGCTGGCCCCAAAACCCGACTTCGATGCCGCGGAGAGTGTGGTTTTCGCCTGTCCAACGACTGCGGCCTTCGTTTTGGGATCCCAGCCGCGAACAGACACGCTGCCGATTTGGGACGCTGAGGCAAGAACCGGGCGGAACTCAAGGAGTTCCTTGAAGTACTCGACGCTGAGTTCGGTTGTGAAGTCGGCAGCTGCTTTTACCAGGAGCTTGTTGCCTTCGGACACGACGATGAAGCCGTTTCGACGGGCGAGGCGGCAGATCAGATCGAATGCGGACACGTTGTCCTGAAGCACGTAGTCATGAACGTCTGAACTCGAGGTTACCTCGCTGGTCAGCCCGCCCGCAGCACTTACGAGCGAGCTGATCACGCTGCTGTCGGGAGTCGATTCCCAGCGCTTCACCATGCTCCCGCGATGGAGCCGGTGCGTCTTGTCCATGGCACGGATGACGAGGGAACTGGGGCCCATCGAGTTGATCGCGGGCTCCACGGCGGTAATTTCGCCATCGAAGAGCACCGTCCCGATGTCGTTGTCGTCAAATGCACCAACGGTGACCTTAATCGCAGCGCCGACGCTGAACCGCGAGTCGTCCAACCAGGTGAGGCGGTTGTCATGGAACTCCAGTGTCGCCATGCCAGGGAGAAAGACGGCGCGGTCAACCTCGATGCGTGACAGGTCGGCGGCGAGCTCGGCGGGAATCACGCTGCCATTGATGGCGATCTTGAACTGCGGAATCGCAATCGGATTCGCGTCCGCTGGCACTACTCGCGCTCCAACGGCGGAAGGGCCAGTACCGTGCCCGGTCGTAACTTGAGCGGACTATCGATGTTATTCACTCGAGCGATGTAGCGCCATGCTTCCGCGTCGCCGTATTCATGAGCGGCGATGAGGTCCAGGGTTTCCCGCTGTTCAACCACGTGTGTGCGATGCCCGCTTGCACCCCGCGAAGTGGGATTCTGACCGGGGAAGATCGAGGCATCAACCGCTTGCTTGAGGGAGATGTCGACGGTGGTGCGGACGGGCGTCCCGTTTTCAAGGAACAGCAAGAAATTCTGCGTCAGACTGGTTACCACGGCCTTGAACGCGGGGCCTGCGCCCCACTGGAATTCGCACATCGGCGGCTGGCCCTTGTTGGTTGCCGAATCGGGGGCTGATGGCGCCACCAGTGCGAGATCCCAGAGCTTGTTCGTGTACTCCGTCCGGACATCCTTCCCGGTCTTGGTGGTGTCGAAGAACAGCTTCAGGGTGATAGTGACGCCCTTGCCCCCGGTGAATTCCGGGCGCGGAACGTTACCACCAGTAGCCACCGCGTCGGAGTAGCCAATGCTCTTGGTCATCGAGTAGTCCGTGGGGTTGAACTGGAAGGAAACCGATTGGTTTGTGTCCAGGTTCTTCAGTTTTGCTTTTACGAGAGCCATGCTGGGCCTCCTGATGAATTCTGTGGTTCGGAACAGGCGACGTGGTTAGAGGTCCGAAAGCCGCACGTCATGCCTGGCCCCGCTGACGTTCTCGCTCGACGCGGAGTTCTTTGCGTACGAACTGCCATACGTGCTCGGTGATCTGCTCGAGGTTCGCTTCTGAGATCGGTCCTGAGTTCGATGAGTTTTCGGAACTCTCGTAGTCGGCACGCTGGATGGAGGTGATCGCTCCGAACGCTTCAACAGTTGACGTGCGCTGAGCCCCGTCGGCGGGCGGTTCGATGCTTAGCGGCATGTCGGGGCTGCGCTGAAGAGACCGAGCGGCCTGCGCTCCAGGCTGAGCGGCGTGCAGTTGGCTAGCACCGGGCGAAGGTTCGAATTCTGCTGCATAGGACGGCGGTAGAGTCACAAGTGGTTGGTAAAGAGGTGCATCGGAACCCGTCGCCGTCGCCGGGAATTGCGTTTGCGCGATGGTTCGGCTTAGTTCGTTGGTTCGATGTCCGGCGTCCCGCGCCGCTAAATCGAAACTACTAGCTCCCTCGCCAGTGTTCGAAACGGGCGGCACGTACGCCGTAGCGCGAGCAATGGCGCCGGGCTCGGGAACGCCGCCTTCGGCGGGACGCACTAGCGAAGAGGGCGCTGAAAGCGGCAGATCCGCCAGCGAATTGCTCGCTGTGCTCGTGGCGAAAGTTCGAGCGATTGCGGCCGCCGGGCTCGACGTTTGTTGGCCTCCGCGCGAGATCGCAGAACCGGTGTGAGGTGGTCCTTCGGGACGATGCGTCGCCGGTCCCGACGAACCGGCCGTGCCCGGCGCCGGTGCCGGCGAGGCCAGATCGAGGCGAAGCGGGTCGCCAGCCAGCGTATTGCCGCCGGAATTGACCTTGGCCGTGAGCGCGGATGGTTCCGTCTCCCCATCCGATTGCGTGGGTGTGAGGGCCGCTGTGGTGGGCGCGGGAACCCGTTGAAGCGTCGCATCGAACGTATCGCCAGGTGGCGTTTCGAACGCCGTCGGCGAAACTGCAAGGTCGAGCGAAAGCGGTTTGGTAACGGGGGTGGGCCCGGATTGCGATGGTGCTGCGGGCGCGGGTGCCGTTGCCGAAGGTGGGAGTGTGGATGAATCTACCGAGCGGTTCAGTCGTTCCGTTGGGGCGCTCGGCGCGAGAGACGCGGAGTCCGGCGTGCGCGCATCGATCAGTGTTGGTGCGGCGACGAGATCGAGGTTTGCATATTCGGCTGGGGCAGCCTCGCTGCGGGCGATCGCGGCCGCAGGACCATCTCCTTGTGGGGAGGTCAAGGGATTGACAGACGGAGGGCGCGGACCATCTGAGGAAGCGGTGATGTGCGAGTCGCCGATCCCAGCACCCCCGGAGCGTTGCAATGGGAGCGCTGGCGTCTGATCTGCCGCTACCGTTTGGGTCGCTTGCAAAGGCGGCGAAGCCACGTCCCCGTTGCGCTGGTTGACTGGGTCGACCGAAGCCGACTCAGGCAGGGCCACCGGCGAACGCTGCAAAGTGAGATCTGCGGCTGAGAGGTTGATCTGGCTACCGGCAGCCGCAAACGCGGGGCGACCGGGTTCGGGCAACGCAGTGGGTTCTCCCGCAGTGGCCGCCGTATGAGGGGGATCCGCGCTACGAGCCACTCCAGGCGCTCCTGAGAAGCTGGACGAAGGCTCACCCGCAACCGTCGCCGGACTCTGGCTCCCCGCCATCGCCGGCGAGAGGGGCATTTCCACCGAGGCGGCCGTTAGGGATTCGAGGCTGGAGTGCGTCGGCACCGGGGAGGGCGAAGACATTGTCGAGTCAGACTCGTTAGCGGGATTGTCTGGAGACTCAAGCGCGGTCGCCAGAAGCGTCATTTCCGGTGCGTCGCTGGGCGTCCCCACGCTCCGAGCGACCAAAGTTGGCGAAACTGTGGCGGGGCTCTCGGTGCCTGCAGTCGGGGCCGGGGCCTCGCCGAGCCGCGACGCCGCGGCGAGGTTCGTTTGCGCCGATACCGCCGACTCATCGGCTGTGGAGACCTCCGATTCCGGGGCCGGGTTACGCCGAACGAAGCGCAGCGGATCAAAGCGGCGCCGGATGGCCGATGTGGAGGTTTGTGGCGCCACCAGGCCCTGGTGCAGCGTTAGTTCTGGCTCCGCTGGTCCAGCAGGATCGGTTGTTGCCGGGGCCGCCTTCGGGGCGCCAGGTGTTTCGGCAACCGTCATGGCATCGCCTGCTGGCGGCGCTACGGCGGCCGCCTCCGGGGTGAAGACTGGTGAATGGGAAGAGGCCTCGGGCACAGGTTGCGGCGAGCCGGAGGTTCTGAAAGCTTCCGGACCTGCCGAAACGGGTTCCGACCCAGGTGCGGTGGCCGCGGGTGTATCGGCGAGGGTCAGTTCGAGGGGGATGGGCTCGACTGTCGACGGCGTCTCGGCGAACGTTCGAAGAACGCTCATGGGCGTGGCACCGGACCCAGGAGACGTGGCCCCGGTGGTCACGATGCTGGGCGCCGGAGATAGTTTCGCATCGGCTGAAGCGGCTACCGGGTCGGGTGGTGCGGAGCTCGTGGCCGGCCCCTGGTTGGCGGTCAGGTCGTGGGGAACTTGCTGGGGCGAATCGATTCGAACGTCTGGGATTGCGGTTTGCGCTGGTAGGGCGCCCTCGGCTGCCAGGCGGCCAGAGATGACGTCGGAGGGCCGGCCGGCGGTGCCCGCAGGCGCCAAGGGCAGGTCGGACACCGGATCGGAAGCATAGCTCGCAACAGATGGCGAAACCGGAGTCGACGGAGCTGACGTCGGCTCTTGGAGCGGAGCAGCGGTGCCTGCCGCCTCGACCGGTGTGGCGACTGGCGACGACGGTTCGCTGGAAGGTGCTGAATTGCTTGGAGTCGTCGCCGCGTCGGGAACACGGCGGAGAGCCGTTTCCGGAGCCGAAGATGGGGAGGATGGTTCCGGGCCAATGGGCTGCGGGACGGTGGAATCCTCGTGAGCCGACTCACCGCCCTCGAACGCCCGTTGGGCCGCCGTTGGCGGAGGAGCGGCGAGCGGCATATCTGGAGCGCCCGCACTGGTGGGTGCTGGAGAGTCGGCGAGAGTGCGGGCAATTTCCTGCCTGTCGCCGGCGAAATCGGCCGATACTGCGGGAGAAGATATCTCGGCGGGGGCGAGCGACAGCTCTGCGCGGGAGATCGTCGCGGCGTTTACAGGCGGAGTCGGGCGTGCCGTCTCGATGCCGCCGGCGGGAAGTTGACCAGTTGAACGCGGTTCGGCGTCACCAGCTCGCTGTTCGAACGCGGGCTGCGGAGTGCCGGCGTTCGATGTGGACAGGGCCGGTTTTGCAGCGGGCGGCGCATCAGTTGCCCAGCGGGCGATCGCCCGTTGCTGTTGAGGCCGAGCTGGCGCTTCGGGCGCGCTAAACCCTCCGTTTTCGAAAACGAGCCCAGAGGAGGCGGGAGGCAGGGCACTCTGACTGGAGAACCGTGCGTTGACCGCGCGTTCCACCGTCCGTTGGGCCGGCTGGGCGTCAAACGCGGGGCTCCCCGATCCAGCGCCGCGCGTCTGGGGACCGCCAAACGGCGGATACGTGTTCGTGGCGTCTGAAAGTGAAGCGAATGCCAAAGGGGAGGAAGCGGGTTCGCCGCTTTCAAACCCGCCCTGTTCGCGATAGCTCGTGAGGCTCGCGAGCGAGTCGTAGAAGGATTGAGGTTCGAAGGAGAGTGGGACAGCGGTGGAGTCGACAATGCGTTGCGCGATGGCGTCGGATTCGTTTGTCTCTGCCATGCGCTGCGCTTCGGCGAAGATCCATGCGGTCTGGGCGAGCCCGCCCTGCGCGCCGACGAGGGACATGCTGGAGATGCCGCCGTCGTGGTTCGCAGCGAGTGATCGCTCGAGTTCCCCGCCCCGCTCGGGGCCGCGTGGTTCAGCCGGCGCCTGTGAAGGACTGGCAACCGCAGCGATAGTGTCCACCTGGCGCGCGATCTGTGATTCCGCCAGCGGGCCGGCGCTAGGATCGGCACTGTTAGCGCCGTTGCCCAGATCGGCCACGGGAGCCGCAGGCTCAGCGCTTTGCCCTTCTCCGCGGTCCTCGTTCTTATTTCCTGTCCTTCGCCAACGTGGCATTTACGCCACCTTACCGCTGGACCAGCGTGACATCGCCAAAGGCGAGCACGATTGACTCGATCGAAATCGAGGTGCCGGAGGCATTGAAACTCGGACCACTCCACTTCACCGGGAACGCATCGTCCAGATTCCAGCGGCGCGCTTCGACTCCGGTCGAAGTGAATTGGATGATTGAGACGTGTCGATGGTGCCTTGACTTGTTGACGGAGGAATTTATGGCCTTCAGCCAGTCCCAGAGCTTGGTTGAATCCGTAGTGCCCCACTTGAGGGTGATGTTGTCCCACTTCAGGCGGTCGGGAAACTTGTGTACGTAGCGGTTCATACCGCCTTCTTCGTACTCTTTTTCCTTCATAGTGCCCGCCAGACCGCTGCACTCATCAAACATGCCGAGGACGAGCCCGTCTATCTCAACGGCGAAGCGGTGAGCTGTTAGGGGGTCGATCATCGTTCCCGGGTTTGGCATGGGTTATCTCCCCTGGGCCGCCTCGTTCAAGCGGCGATTAATCGATGCTACCTCTTCGACCCAGCGCCGACGTTCTTGATGCTCCATATCGAGTATCTCATCAGCGGGCCAATGAAAGTGATAAGCGAGGTAGGCTACCTCCTCGTAGATTCGGTCGAGGGGGTAGCCTGCTATCCCCCCAGGCTCGAAATATCCACCTCGACTTCACCGGAACAATGAGGACAGGTGACGTTGACGAGCGAACTTCCTCGTTCGTTGATCTGCCGGTAGAGGCGTTGCAGAAACGCGAGGTCACTGGTGAACAGATTCTCAATCTCGTGCGGCGTGACCTGGGTGATCGTGCCGAGTCCGATGATCACCCGAGAGAGCAGGATGATGACGAGGAACGCCTGGTTCTGTTTGACCCTGGGATCTCTGAGCGGGGCGATCTCGTCCGCGGCTGTGGCGAGGCGCATGCTGCCCTTGCGGTGCAACGTGCCGCTGCCGTCCACATAGCCGCGCGGCAGGGTGAATTCGAATTCGGTTTGAAGGGCCGCCATGTGCATCCTCGGGAAACGGTGCGAGACGGGGATGGCCGCGTGCGACGCATCCCCGTCTCGTTAAGTGTGAATAGCTGGCGGGGAACAAACGGTCACTGCCTAGGTGATGCGCTTGATGCCCTCATGGACGATGGTCAGCTCCTCGACCCCGATATCGTTACCATCGGCCTTCACCGATGGCCCAGAAATCTTTGAGGGCCAACCCTTAGAGAAGTTCCAACGCGCCACTTCGGTGTGGTCTTGGCTGAACATGACGATCGAGCCGTCCTTGCGGGCGGCATCTACTTTTCCTTGCTCAACCGTCTTGCGCCAGTCGTACATGTCCATGTTCGCCGTGATGCCACGTTTGAGGACGATGTCGCTCCACTTGAGGCGACCTGGAACCTTGCGCACGAGAGATTCCTTGGCGCCCTTGGCCATGATCTTATGCTCGATGACTTCGGATTCCGAACCTAGGCCGGACGCCTCCTGAAAAAAGCCGGTGACGATGCCGGAGATCTCGACCATGAAGTTGAACCCTACAAGAGGGTCACCTGATAGCGCGTCTTTTGTGGTCATGCGTTAACTCCTTCCTGTGGTGAAACCAGCCCTAGCTCTCGGGAGCGTATTGGCTGATGTGGATGATGACGAATTCGGCGGGTTTCACCGGAGCGATGCCGATATCGATGATAAGTTGGCCGGCATCGCGCGTTTCCAACGGGTTGTTTTCAGCGTCGCACTTCACGTAGAAGGCTTCTTCCGTGTTCTGCCCGAACAGCGCGCCCTGCATCCACACGGTCTTCAAGAAGGCCGAGATGTTTCGTTTGGCGCGGGCCCAGAGATCGTAATCGTTGGGCTCGAAGACCATCCACTGCGTGCCGTTCTCAATCGACTTCTCGACGTAGTTGAACAGCCGGCGAACGTTGAGGTAGCGCCACGATGGGTCGCTGGAGAGCGTGCGAGCACCCCAGACGCGGATCCCTCGGCCGGCGAAGGCACGGATGCAGTTGACACCAACCGGATTGAGCACGCCCTGCTCGACGTTGGTGAGGGTGATTCCCAGACCGAGCGCGCCCCGAATGACTTCGTTTGCGGGTGCCTTGTGGACACCGCGCTCGCCGTCGTTGCGGGCCCAGATGCCAGCCAGGTGTGCCGAAGGGGGCATCATCATGGTGGTGCTGGTTGCGCCAGGAGTGGGGTCAGCCACCTGAACCCACGGGTAGTACATCGCCGCGTACTTTGAATCGTAGCCCGCGGTGTTCATGCGCCAATCGAACGCTTCCTGAGCATTCAGCTCCGGGGGCGTGTCGATGATTGCCACGCGGTCGCCCATCCGTTCGCAGTGAGCGATGAGATCGAGCTGGATGGCCTTCACTCCGTCCATGTCGAGCACGCCTGCCTGGTAGGCCGCCATGATGTCTGGCGCGCAGACCATGGTCACCTGCTCAACGGCTTCGAGGCCGCCGAGACCGGTTCGGTCGGCGTTGCTGCCGGCGTACAGGGCCGGCTTGATGTCGTCCTGGACGGCCACCGCGCCTCCGAACGTTGGGAGGGCGAGCGGGTATGTGCCCGGGGCGGGGGCGCGGTCAGCGAGCGTAAGCCCAGCAACCTTGACCTCTTCGAGCGTCACTAAAGCGGATTGCTTGTTCACCACGTCGAAGACGTTTTTGGCGCCTTTGCTCATCGTGAGGCCTTCGAATGTCTCTTCGGTCATACCGCGCTTCACGGTGACGTTGAAGGTATCATCCGGGGCGTCCGTCACCTGCACGGCGATGCCGTCGGTGGCCGATGAGTCCTTGGGAAGAGCCTTGAGGGTGGTCGGGGCGCCGCTGGCCTTACCAGTGATCGAGGCCACCGGAGTAACCGCGGGAGCGTCGATTGCGGTTTCGCTGCCAACGCGGACGACGAAGCAGAGCCCGCCGCCATTGTTGAAGTAGGCGTACACGGCGTGAGCCAGGTACGCACCAGGGATGAAGCCGCCGAACTGATCGGTGAACTGAGTCCAGTTCGCGATCATTACGGCTTTACCAACGGGGCCCTTCTCGGCTACCCCGAGGAACGCCGCGACTGCGGTGCCAACGCCTTCAATAGGCTTGGAACCCTTGTCGACTTCCTCAACGTAGACGCCGGGCGTGAGGTAAGAAGTTGCCACAGATCCTCTCCTTGCATGGTCCGGACTGATGCCCGGGTGAACGGCCAGCGGATACTAGCAGTTTTGGTGTAAGTTCGTGCAAGCCTTGGGCAAGCCCTAAATCAGTTTTCACCGATTTCACACTGGGATGTCATACGACTCAGACGGTACGGTTACGGGCTGGGTTGCATTGAGGCCCCCCGGGCCTTCCAGCGTGAGCCGGTACTCGCCGGGAAGGAGCCGAGGAAAGGTGAATTTGCCTTCTTCGTCAGTCCAGCTCTCGAGCGCCGTGCCCTCCACCCGCACGCGCGCATTCGGGATGCCGACGAGCGCATTGCCGCGGGCATGGGCAATGCCCCCGACGCGCACGAAGGCTTCGCGCGATGCTTCGCCTTCGCGGTGGAATCCAAGTTCTACGGTGCGGACGATCGGGCCGGTGACTGGTGCGAAAACGTCCAGGGGGACGGTTGACACCCAAGTCAACGAGGCTCGGATTTCGTTATCCAGTACGCCCCAGAGTTCATATGGCTTGGCCAAGTGATCCGGTGTGGTGGTGCGCGCCAGCACGGGAAGGGCCGACTTCTGCAGGTCGCCCTGGAGGAAGTCCGGGGAGATAGCCGCCTGCCGGTACATACAGGCCAGCACGCCCGCCAGGATGCGGTGCTCGTCGGCGGGCTCGCGTGCCCATGCCGTCACGAAGTAGGCCACGTCCACACGTCGCGGCGGCCGTTTTCGCTCCGCTTTGCCGTCCGCCGTGCGGGTCACAGCCCAAGAATCATCGCGAAAGTCCACACGTTCGCGAACGTCGAAGAGAAAGAGATTGAGGGTCGGCTTCGAAAGCCTGCTCGACCACTCCCGCGTTGGCCGGTCAAACACGATATCGACCTCGCGAGGGTCGAAGGGGACATCGGCAATCAGCAACTGACGAAGCGTTTCGTCGAGGTCATTAAACATAGAGAGTAGGCGCCGCGACGGGCGAGCAGGACGCGCGGGGCCCCCTGCTAGTCAGTCGGCGATTCCTCCTGCTTGCGCTGGGCACCGCCCGAGACAACCTGCTGCGCGACTGCGTCCGCTTCATGTTCGTGGGAATCGTCCGCAGCACCAACCGTCATTCCCCCGCCACCGCCGCCGACCGAACCGGAACTCTGCTGCACAACGTGGGTTAGTTCGTGCGCCATCAGGCTGGTGTCCGAGGAGTTCTGGTCGCCGCGAAGAAAGATGTCCGAACCGGTGGTGAACGCCTTGGCCGTCATGCTTCGATTGAGCTGGTCGGACTGGGCGTCCTGGTGGACCCGGACGCCGCTGAAGTCCGCGCCCATCGTTGATTCCGCAGCCGTGCGAACGCCGTCTGCGAGAGCAGTTCCGTTGCCCCGCGCTGAATCGATGGCGGACGACATGTCTGAGCCGACCGGACCGCCTTCCAGTCCGATGGTCGGATCTGCTTCACGCTGGAGGGAAGAGTCGTATTTGCCTTGCAGCATCTCGTCGTCTTCGGTGTCCGCGCGCTGAACTGAAGTGTCGTGTTTTGCCATCATCTCGTCTTCGTCGCCTTCGCGCTGCAACGAAGAGTCGTGTTTCGCCATCATCTCGTCTTCGTCGCCGTCCCGTTGCAGCGAAGAGTCGTGTTTGCCCTGGATCACTTCCTCGTCTTCCGCACTGGCACGCTGGAGAGCGGCATCGTACTTACCCTGAAGAAGTCCCTCGGCTGCTGACCCGTTGCGGTGGGCCATCATGCGGGCGACGTGGGCGTTGCCAAGGTGGCGTTGGAGTTCCACTACCGGATGGCCGGGCATTCGCTGCTCTTCGGGCGCTAGAGCAGCGTCGCGCTCGTTGCTCTTCGCGCGCACGCGCTCCTGCAGGTCGGCGGATTGAAAATCAGACATCGCGCACCTCTTCGACTGCATTCTAGACCCCGCGGGCGGAATTACCATCCCGTTTTCGCGGAAGAGTTCTGTCGGAATCTGTGTCCTCGCCTCACGGGCCAAGGACGCCGATGTACGGGCCAAACTCGGCTTCGGTTACCATCTTGCCGAGTTTCTGGTATTCGCGCCGCGTTGCCCGAATCAGGTGCCGCATGCAAAGTTCTCCGTTATCGGCTGCGGCCAAGAATGCCGCCGAGAGTACGATGTTGCGGATGTTTCCACCAGAGATCTTGAACTGCCGAGCGAGGAAATCGAAATCTAGCTCTTCGCCTCGGGGAGCCTGAGTTGGTACCGTTCCGCTCCAAATTCGTCGGCGTTCCGGCTCCTCCGGCATGGGAAAATCGATGACAAAATGGAGCCGTCGCAGGAACGCCTCGTCCAGGTTCATCTTCAGGTTTGTCGAAAGGATGACCGGGCCCGAGTACTCCTCCATCCGCTGGAGCAGGTAGGCCGTTTCAATGTTGGCATAGCGGTCATGGGCATCCTTGACTTCGGAACGCTTGCCGAAAAGGGCGTCCGCTTCATCGAAGAAGAGGATGGAGTTGGAGCTTTCCGCCTCGGAGAAGATAGTGCTGAGGTTTTTTTCGGTTTCGCCGATGTATTTGCTGACGATCCCCGAGAGGTCGATTTTGTACATATCGAGCCCGAGCACTCCGGCGATGATGTCTGCTGCCATGGTCTTGCCCGTGCCAGACGGACCGGCGAAGAGCGCGAGGATGCCTTTGCCCATCGCCAGCTTTCGTTCGAATCCCCATACTTCGTAAACCGTGTGCCGGTGCTCGACCATGCCCGCAATTTCGCGCAGCTGTTGTAGAGGATCCGGCGCGAGGACGATGTCGTCCCACGCGTAGTGGGGCGTGATCTTGCGTGCGAGGTTGTTCAGGATCGGCGTTGACTGTGCCCGGGCGGCCGCGTAGAGATCCGCTTCGCTGACCGTGGGACTGCCCGCGTTCCGCCAGCGCGCGCTCCCGCGCGCCGCTTCCACGGCTTTCTCGATCTCGGTGATGCCGAGCTTGAACTTGCCTGCCACTGCGTCGAGCGTCGTATCGTCGATGCTGTCGGAAACGAGGTATTCGTGCCAGAGATTTCGCCGGGCTTCGTGTTCGAGAGCGGGGACGGTGATTGTGATTCCCGCCCAGGCGTACGGCTCTTTTGAAGCCAGTACGAGGAGTGGTGCGCACGTCCGGACGGCGAGGTGCCGGAGGCGATCGGCGTCTTCCAGTTTGAGATCATCGAGACCATCGAGGACGAGCGTTGAGCTCTGTAGCGCGGCTTCTCGCGAGGCGCGGAGGAAGCCCGGCTCGAGCCCCAGTTCGGCCAAAAGCAGCGGCGCGGACGCGCGCAGTACACCCAATCCAGCTGGATTCGCAACTTCGTGGGCCACGGCGAGAATGCGCGTGCGATCGGGGCCGCTGATTGCCAGCACCGGTGGCCGTAGCGTGGTCACCGGCAGTGTCGCCAACCCAGTTACTTGCTTGGCCAGTGCGGACGGAAGCGCCGTGGCATGAGGCGCGGTCGTGCTCTCAACCAGTCCCTGGAGGGCTTCGTCAACCCCCGTCTCGCCGAGTAGGTAGGCGGCAATGCGCGGATCGAGCGAAATGAAACGGGCGAGGAGAGGCGTATGGGGCTGTCCCTGTTCGTCGTGCAGAGAGATCAGCCTCCATAGACGCAGCGGTGCGTCAACGTGGAAGGCTGCTCGGAATTCGCCGCGCCGTGGCGCGCCCTCCAGCACGCGGAGCGCCAGGTCGATTCGGGGCCGGCGCTTTGAGACGTCGTCCTGCGTGTAGGCCACTAGCCGCTCAGTGCTCAGATCCTGCTCGGACGACAGACAGAGAAGGAGGCACCCCACGTCGAACGCGGACAAGCCGCCGATTCCGGCCAACGTGGCGATCGGCCCGCCCGGTTCGGTGGCGAGGCCGGCTAGCTGGGCACGTACCGCATCCATGCGTTGTTCTGCGGACGCCGTGCCCTCATTGCTGCTGAGCAGGCTGGCATCCTGTACCAGGCGGTCGGCTTCAACGTCTGAGACGTAGAGGCCACGATAGTCGTCCTCGCCGACCGCGATGCCGGCGGCGCGCATGCGCTCAACTTCCAGGGCGAGGAGCTGACGGATTAGTGCAAGGCCGCGGTGGACGGTGGTTTTCTCAGTCATTCCCTAGCCGCAGTTGCCGACAACGAGCGTCGTGAATCCCGTGCTAGGTAGGTGCCCGGAATCACCGAGGTAGTTGGCTGTGACGTTATAGGTGCCTTCGGGCTTGAATTGGCTTGACGTTGCGGTGGTGAAGCCGCCGCTCAAGGAACCGCTGCCGCTCCCACCACTCTCGACGGAGAACGTGACCGTACCGGTCGGTGACCCGCCGCTCACAGTCGCGGTGAAGGAAATAAAGTTCGGGCCACCGCAGGAATACGCAGCCGTTGGCGAAGTGGTGGTGCTAACCGGCGTAGCAGTGGGCGTGAGCGTCGGCGTGGGGTCTGGGGGTGTGA
>JBDUAL010000214.1:0-4238 GCA_040004685.1 Anaerolineaceae bacterium
CCTTCGAGCGGTATCAGGTGGTAGCCGGGCCAGTCCCAGAACGCCCGCGTTCGGACCAGAATCCGTTGAACCGGAAGGAGTACCTACTTCACGTTTTGCGTCGGGTTTAGCCGCGCCCACTTGGCGCGTTAGGGTTAGTAGATTCGGCGTAGAATTCGGGGACGGGCGACGGTGTTCGTGGGCATCGGTGGCAAAGGGCTTTGCGGTGAGGGCACCCGGCCGCCGCCCTTCACTGTGCTGAAGCCGCCGTTCGCGGGTTAGCTACTTCGAGCACATGCCCGAAACCCAAACAGGCCACCCCGCGAACGGGATGACCTGCATGGGGTGTGCACCGCCACAGGGGGAAGACGGTGCACTGGAGGAAATGGAGCCGATTGAGATGCGGTTACCCGAATCGCCACTCGGGTGTTGCGATGTGGCATACGGGGCAGTACTGGTCATCCGCGCGATAGCCAGCACTACATTCGGGGCAGCGCCGTTGCGAATCCTCGCGCACCACCACGTACGCGGGAACAAGCGACTCTGCAAAGAGACGGCGCCACCAGGGGGTCGATTGCCTTCGAAGCATCTGCCTCGCCTCCATTGTTGAACGGACGCGCAGCCACCGGCAGATACCGGCGAACACGCGCCACAGCTCGGTTGAGAGGCAGTTGCGGCAGGCTGAGCGGCTGCCACGCCTCTCCCTAATTACGCCTACGGGGTTAGCTGACGGGTTCGGCGAAGGGAGTCGCCTATTCCACTTGCGTGAAAATACACCCCAAAAGTTGGTTCCCCCGTTTCACCTTGCGGTGAATTCGGCAGCCATGTTGTACCACGTCCCGGGCTGGCGTGGTGTTAACTGTCTGTAAATTCACGAAACACGGGCGCAGTAAGAACGCTGACCACGCGAGAAGCGCTAGACCCGATGGCCGACAGACGCTCTAGCGGCCTGGTTGTGACCATCGCCCGAGCCGGGAACCGGCTTCGCGGTAGAACGCCCTCTAGCGTCTCTCCTCGAACGTCTATACTTCACGGGTGACCGAAGACCGCCTGCTCGCCGCCACCGAACTGCTCGACGACGCGGACATCGAACGTTCGCTGCGCCCCCAGGCGATGAACGATTTTCCGGGCCAGGCGCGCGTCCTCCAGAACCTGCGAATCGCCATCGAGGCGGCCACGAAGCGGGGCGAAGCGCTCGACCACGTGCTGCTCTACGGCCCGCCGGGACTGGGCAAGACCACGCTGGCGAACATCGTTGCGAACGAAATGGGAGTGGCGATCCGCACCACCAGCGGCCCCGCCATCGAACGCCCGGGCGATCTCGCGGCCATCCTCACCAACCTCAAAGAGCACGACATCCTCTTCATCGATGAGATTCACCGCCTCTCCCGCCCGGTCGAAGAGATCCTCTACCCGGCGATGGAGGACTTCGCCCTGGACCTGGTTATCGGCAAGGGGCCGGGCGCGCGTTCGGTGCGGCTCGCGATGCCCCGCTTCACCCTGATCGGCGCCACCACCCGCTACGCCATGGTGAGCGCCCCGATGCGCGACCGCTTCGGCGGCGTCTACCGGCTGGAGTTTTACGATGCGCCGACGCTGGCGATCATCGTCAAACGTTCGGCCCAGATCCTCGGCGTGCCGCTGCCGGATGACTCGGCCGGAGAGATCGCTCGCCGGTCGCGCGGGACGCCGCGCATCGCGAACCGCATCCTGCGTCGCGTACGGGACTACGCTGAGGTGCGCGGCGAAGGCGTGATCACTCTCGAAAGCACTCGCGCGGCGCTCGTCCTGCTCGATATCGATGACCTCGGGCTGGACGAAACGGACCGTATGGTGCTGCGCGCGATTATCGAGAAATTCAACGGCGGTCCGGTTGGACTGGAGACGATTGCGGCCTCGATCAGCGAGGAATCGGACACGATCATGGATGTCTACGAACCGTTTCTCTTGCAGTGCGGCTTCCTCCAGCGCATCCCTCGAGGGCGCACGGCCACGCCCGCCGCGTATCGCCACCTCGGCCTTGTGCCGCCGCGCAGCGTGGAAGCGCAGCCCACCCTCTGGGAGAGCGAAGACGCGTAAGACATCGAGTCCTTTGTACACGAAGCTCAGCCGGAGCCCCGGGGCGGACCTGAAGACGCCCGTTTCCGCCCGCGGCCCGCAGCAGCGATTGCCTGTGTGGCACAGCGCAACCGGCTCATCCGCCTGGGCAAAGCGTCGCGTTCCACGCGCGCAATCGGTCTAACCATCTGGGCACCGCCTGACGTGGACCGGCCCACCCTTCCCGCGCCTATTGCCCCGTGATCGTATATCCCGTCGGCGGAACGAAGAGGCTATCGTCCGCGCTGCTTGATGCCTTCGTGGCCTCGATGTGGGTGGTCGAGCCGTTTTTGTCCTTGGAATCGATGAACGTGACGAGGCCGTCCTTCTTGCTGAAGCAGGCGATACCTTCGTCGCCGACGTCCTTGCCTTTGGCGTTGAAACACTGGCTATCGAGACCGGCGATACTCCGGCTGCCCGCGGAAGTGACGTTCAGATCGTCGCCCAGCGTCTTCAGGAGCGAATCGAGAGAAAGGAAGTTGCCGAGGGGCTTCGTCGCGTCCACTTTGGACTTTTGGCACTGGCCGGGGGTGTTCGGTTGCTTGGCACAAGTGTATTTCGTCGTGCCATCGCTAATGATCGTAATCGCGACACCTGACCCGCCCGGCTCCGAAAAACTGGTCAGGGATTTCGGCGGCTTCTGGGCGATGATCAGGGTGTTCTTCGTTGTCGTCTTATCTTTATCAACCTGGTCGAAGTCGTAGGTCACCTGGTAGGTCTTGGTGCTGAGGTCCTTGGCGAGCTTCTTGAGGGCATCCGCACCCGAGCCCGTGACCTGTCCGTCGCCGTCCTTCTTCGTCGGTTCTGCCGTGGCGACATGGCCAGGTTCGTCCTTCGTTGTCGTCTTCGAATCGTCGTCATCGCCGCCGCAGGCGGCAAGCGCGAGGGCGCCCAACGCGAGTGCGGCGAACCCAAGGGTTAACAACTTGTTCATGATCGTCTCCAAGCGAAGGTATTCAACATCGTTAGCGTAGACCCGATGCGTGCGCCCCGCCAGAGCAGGACGTCAAACACGCGCCGAAGTCGTTGAACCGTCGGGAGCCCACCAGCCTAGCCCGGGAGGGGCTCGGGCTCCAGGGTGGCGGCCAGCTGCAGCTCGAAAAGCCCGGTGCTGTCAGCAATGCTGTGACTTTGTTAAGGCCAAACGCTCTTCTTATTGTTTCGCTGTCTCGACCTGGGCAAGATCGACTTTTGGGGCCCATGGCGAATCGCTTCCGCAAACCGTATAAGCTTAACTACCACGGGACCCATGAGAGGGGAGGCGAAGACGTGCTGCGCATTTCGTTGTTGCTGGCGATGAACGCCACCCTCGCCCTCGTGGCACTGACGGCCGCTTGCAGCGAATCGGACGATGCTCCGGGAGGCCGCCCATCGGCCTCTGCGACAGCGCAACTTCCGGTGACGGGCGAATGGCCGCCGGGAGGCAAGGTTCCGGCGGCCCTCAGCGGGCTGTGGTACGAGACGTCGACGTCATCGACGATCACCCTCGATGGTAACGATTACAAGATAGTCGAGCCCAGCCAGATTGCGCACGGAAATGTTGTCGTGAACGGGGACGAAATCGACTTCTTCAACGGTGCCGCCTGCGCCGTGAAGCTCCCTGGGGGCGTCGGCAAGTATCGCTGGGCGGTGGTCGGCAACTCGGAAGTGCGGTTCACGGCGCTCAACCAAGACCCGTGTGGCCGCGTGGACAACCTCGTAGGGGTGACGTGGACCCGGACGCCTGGTTCCGCCACAACTCGATAGGTTCACCGCCCGTCTCTTCAGGGGCGCGTCAACGCGTTCGAATAGAGCCCCCGCATCGCGCTGCCGAGTGTGGCGGTTCAGCCGTCGAGCGGATGAGTTCCAGGGCGTGCTGAGAGCCGACCCGGGCCCATCGCCGCCTCGCCTGACCGTCACTTGCTCGAACGCGGCTGGCCGCGTCACCGCGAGTTCCGCCAGCGCCCCAGTCGTCTGCGGGACCATCCACATCACTTCGAACTCGTTGCCGTCCGGGTCCTGGCCGTAGAGCGATTTCGTCGCGCTGTGGTCGCTCGGTGCGCCGAGCTTGGCGAGCACTTCCCAGGCGGGGTGGCTGACCCGGTTGAGCCGCGCGGCGGCTGTGGCCCCTGCAAGTGCGCCTCCCGTCTCAACCTCTTTGTTCAAGTTCGTCAGCCAGTGGT
>JBDUAL010000005.1:0-14334 GCA_040004685.1 Anaerolineaceae bacterium
CTGCTCGCCACAGGGGACCTGGTTCGCTTTCACCCCCAACTCCGCGAAATGGGCTGGACTGATGGTCTGGACGAGTCCCAGCAGCCGTGCTTCGGCGTCGGAGCCGCCGGCAAGATCGTCTCCCTCTGCCACAGCTCACGACTCTCTCCAGAGGTGGCGGCAGCAGGAGTGAGCACTGCACCGGCCTACCGCCAACGCGGTTTCGCCCGCCGGGTCGTGCTGGCGTGGGCCGCCGCCGTCATCGCCTCTGGTCGCATTGCGCTTTACAGCACCACCTGGGACAACACCGCCTCCCGAGCAATCGCGGACGGACTCGGGCTGCGCTTCTTCGGTGAGGATTGCCACATCACCTGAGCGGGCTCGGCAAACCCCGTTTTGCGATTCCGCATCGATACGCGCATCATGTGATGCACAATCCAACACCTTCCCCTGGAGGGCATCCTATGCGCACCACGGTCAATCTCGACGAGGCACTGGTCGAACAGGCACAGCTAATCACAGGCGTGAGGGAGCGCAGCGCGCTCTTGCGAGCGGGATTGATCGCGCTGATTGAGCGGGAGAGCGCGCGACGGCTGGCACGGCTGGGTGGCACCGAACCGCAATTGGAAAACGTGCCAAGGAGGCGTAGTCGGTCAGCATGATCTTGGTCGATACGTCCGTTTGGGTTGATCACTTTCGCTCGAACGACCCAGCGCTCGTCGATGCGCTCGAGTCCGGGCTCGTGCTGAGCCATCCGTTCGTGGTGGGGGAAATCGCCTGCGGGAACGTTCAGAATCGTACTGAAGTAATGCGGCTGCTGACCAATCTGCCAATCGCCCCTGTGGCGCGTGATTCCGAAATCTTAGCTCTGATCGAAGCGCGGCGTCTGATGGGCCGGGGCATCGGTTACATCGATGCCCACCTTCTGGCGTCGGCGGCCCTTAGCCATGACACGCGCCTGTGGACTCGAGACCGCCGCCTTGCCGAACTCGCGGACAGGCTTGACCTCGCATTTCACGAAGAGTGACCGGCCCGCGCCCCTTGACCGGCGGCGGCCACCCTCGCATACTTTCGAACATCTGTGCGGATCGGAGGGACCCCGCGTCATGGTGAAGCCGCCGCCCGCGTATCCCGTCCCCTCCGTTCGTCCCGTGCCGCCCGCGATCATCGCCGAAGGGGTGGTCGCCGAACTCCGGGCGAAGCCCACCGACACGATCGTCCGCCGCATCGAGGAGCGCCAGCCCTGCTACGGTGAGTGGCCGGATTCCCTCGATCCACGCCTCATCGTCGCGCTCAAGCGCCGGGGCATCGAAAAACCGTACACCCACCAGGCCGAGGCCATCCGCCACGCTCTCGATGGCCGCAACGCAGTCGTGGTCACGCCCACGGCCAGCGGTAAAACGCTCTGCTACAACGTCCCGGTACTGGATGCGATCCTGAAGGACAGTTCGACGCGCGCGATCTACCTCTTCCCCACGAAAGCGCTCGCCCAGGACCAACTGGACGAACTGCACGGCCTGGTCACAGATATCGGCCAAGAGATTCGCACCTTCACCTATGACGGCGATACCCCGGCTGACGCCCGCCGCGCTGTGCGCGCCGCCGGGCACATCGTGCTCACCAACCCGGACATGCTGCACACCGCCATCCTCCCTCACCACACCAAGTGGGTGCACCTCTTCGAAAGCCTCGACTTCGTGATCATCGATGAACTGCATACGTACCGCGGGGTGTTTGGCAGCCACCTGGCGAACGTAGTGAGGCGGCTGCGGCGCATCTGCCAGTTCTACGGCAGCGACCCGACGTTCATCCTCAGCTCGGCCACGATCGCCAATCCGGCCGAGTTGGCCGCCGCGCTGGTGGGGGACGATGTGACGCTCGTCGATGACAACGGCGCCCCGAGCGGCGAGCGCGTCGTCGTCATCCACAACCCGCCGGTGGTCAACCGCGAGCTCGGCATCCGCCAATCGGCGTTGAAGTCGACGCGCGACGTGGCGGCGCGGCTGATCCGCTCGGGCGTCCAGACGATCGTCTTCGCACCCAGCCGGATGCGCGTCGAGCTGCTCCTCACCTACCTGCGCGAAACGCTGCGCAGCAAACCCGGCGATGCGGAGCGCGTCACCGGCTACCGCGGCGGCTACCTCCCGAACGAACGCCGAAACGTCGAACGCGGGCTGCGCGACGGCAGCATTCGCGGGGTGGTGGCGACAAACGCGCTCGAACTGGGCATCGATATCGGGGGCATGGGCGCGAGCGTTGTCATGGGCTACCCGGGTTCGCTGGCAAGCCTCTGGCAACAGTTTGGCCGTGCCGGCCGGGGCCGCGAAGCGTCACTTTCGGTGCTCATCACTTCCTCAAATCCGCTCGACCAGTACGTGGCGCTGAACCCGGACTTCGTCTTCGCACGAAGCATGGAGCGCGGGCTGATAGACCCGGACAACCTGTTCATCCTCGGCAGCCACCTCAAATGCGCCGCATTCGAACTACCGTTCAAGGCGGATGAAGTGTTCGGTGCGCACACGGATGAACTGCTCGACATCCTTTACGAGGAAGGAGTGCTGCAACGCTCCGGCGGTCGCTACCACTGGATGAGCGAGGCCTTTCCCGCCGAGCAGGTCAGCCTGCGCACCGCCAGCACCGACAACTTCGTGATTATCGAACAAGGCCCCGTGCCGAAGGTGATCGGCGAATGCGACCGCCCGAGCGCGCCGCTCCTCATCCACGAGGACGCGATCTACATCCACCGCGGCCAGCAGTATCAGGTGGAGTACCTGGATTGGGACGACAAGAAGGCGTACGTCACGCCCGTCGCCGTGGATTACTACACGGACGCCCAACTGGCGGTCGAACTGAAAGTGTTGGACGGCTTCGAACAGGACGGCCACGCCCACGGCACGCACGAAATGGGCGAAGTGGCGATCACCTTCCTCGCCACCATCTTCAAGAAGGTGAAGCTGCACACCCACGAAAACGTGGGCTGGGGGAAGATCGGCATCCCCGAAGCGAACATGCACACGACGGCCTACTGGCTGAGCTTCGATGAGCGGGCGATCGAAGGCCTCGGGCGCGAAGAGCTGGCGACAGGCCTCGATGGCATCGCCCACCTGGCGCGCAACCTGGCGCCGATCTACTGCCTCTGCGACGCGCGCGACATCGGCTCCGAGACGCATGTGCGCTCGCCCTACAACCAATTGCCCACGGTGTTTCTCTACGATTCGGTGCCGGGAGGCGTGGGCCTTGCCGAGAAGCTATACGACGTGCGCGAGAGCCTGCTAGAGGCGTGCCTCGCGCTGGCCACCTCGTGCGAATGCAGCGGCGGCTGCCCCAGTTGCGTCGGCCCCCAGGTGGACTCGAAAAGCACGGCAAAGCGCGCTGCCCTGTTGCTGCTCAGCCGGGCGCGGGGCCGAGGCTAGAGATGCTGAAGCAGGTCGACTGCGTGATGCTGAAAGTCGAGGATGTCGATGCTGCCATCACGTTCTACCGCGACGTCATGGGTCTAGCGCCGCTTTGGCGAGCGGGAGAAATGGCCGGCCTTGGCTTCCCGGACGTCATCGCACGCGGCGAGAGCATGCCGGAGCTGGTGCTTCACAGCGACTCCCGGATTCCCCAGGTGGACGTGAACTACAAGGTTGACGATGTCATCGCCGAAACGGCGCGGCTTGCCGAAGCGGGCTGCCAGCTCCTAGCGGGCCCATTCCCGATCGCTATCGGCAACTGCGCGGTGATTCTCGATCCGTTCGGCAACTCGCTCACCCTTGTTGATATGACAATCGGTCCCCGCCAAAACAACCTGGCCTAACGGTCGCCCTCTTCCTACAAGTGCCCCTGGAACCAGGCGAGCACCCGAGCAAGCACATCCTGGCGGTGTTCCGGTGGGCCGGCGCGCATGAAAAGGTGCGAGCCGCCGGGATAGCGCGCCATCTCTACTTCGCAGCCCGCCTGCTTGAGCGTGACGAACATCTGCTCGCTCTGGCCTACCGGGCAACGGTTGTCCGCTTCGCCCTGGATGATGAGCGTTGGCGTTTTGGTGTTGTGGGCGAACTGTGAGGGCGAGTGCGTGGCGTACCATTCGCGCGCTTTGTGGGGTGGACCGCCCCACTGAAGCACGCCGAATTCGTGCGAAATGTCGCTCGTGCCAAACATTGATTCGAGGTCGAAGCAGGGCGCGCCGCAGACAGCCGCCTTGAAGCGGTGGTTCTGGCCGATGGTCCAGGCTGTCATGTAGCCGCCGTAGCTGTAGCCCCAGATGCCGAGGCGCTCGGCGTCCACGTACGGCCGTTTCACCGCCTCATCAACCGCGGCCATGATGTCATGGTAGTCTTCGCCGCCCCAATCGCCGGTCACCTGCTGGGTGAACTCGCGCCCATAGGAGCTGGACCCGCGTGGGTTGCAGAAAAGCACGATGAAGCCGTTGGTGGCCAGAACCTGCTGCATCGGAACGAATCCGTAGCCATAGAAGCCGTTTGGCCCGCCGTGGATGTCGAGCACCAGAGGGTACTTCTTGGAGGGATCAAATCTAGGCGGAAACAGCAGCCACGATTCGATCACATAGCCCCCGCGGCTGATGTCGAAGCGCTCCCAGTTCGCCGTTGGCGTCTCCGCGAGTATCGCTCCGCTGTACTCGGTGATCTGTGCAGACTTGCCGGTCTCGCGGTCGAAGACGAGCAGTTCGCCCACCGTGTCGAGGCTCGCCATGCCCTGGGCGACGTAGCGGTGCCTGGCGTCCGTGCTAAGGCCAGAGCGCAGCGAGTTGCCGCCTTCCAACTGCTCGACGGTGCCGGAATCGAGGTCGATCACGTATATGCCGCCGGCGCCCGCGCGTACGGCGTGGAACAACACGTGCGAATCGTCCAACCAGACCGGCATGGACGGCGGCTCGAGCGTTGGGAATCCGGCCGCGGGCAAGCACTGCAGGTCAGTTGTGACGCGGCGGATCTCCTTGCCGGCCAGCGTGTAGACGAAGAAGTCGGTCTGCGAGGTCTGCTTCGTATCGCCCGTAAAAACGATACGCGTGCCATCCGGCGAAAACGCCCATGTGCCGACGTTGCCCTCCTCCGGGCCGATGAGCGTCGACGCACTGCCATCCACCGGAATCAGCTCAAGCTGCGAGCGCATGCCGTTCGTGGTCAGCCGCGAGACAGCGACCACAGTCCCGTCGGGAGACCACTGCGGGAACGCGTGGTCAACCAGTTCCGAGCTGAGGAAGCCTGTTTCGCCGCTGGCCACATCCACGATGTACACCTGGCTGCGGGCGTCGCCAAGATAGCCTCGATTGTCCTGCTTGTAGTCCAGCCGGGCAGTGACGCGGACCGGCGGGGCGACGCCGTCCTTCCGCTTTTCGCCGTCCGGGTTCTCTGGGTCGAAGCTTGAAGTGAACACGATGCGGGAGCCCTCGGGCGACCACGCCAGATCGCCGATCGACTGGTTCTGGCGCATCATTTCGCGCGCCTCACCGCCATCCACGGCAATCTGGAAGATGCCGTTCGTCGGCACCCGGTCGGACACGAATGCGATCTGTGTGCCATCTGGCGACCAACGCGCGCCGCGATTGCGCTCGCCAGAGAACGTCAGGCGGCGCTTGTTCGCCCCGTCGATGTCGCAGAGCCAGATGTGGCTGGAGACTTTCTTCGTCTCGGGGCTTACTGCTGCCAGGTTGTACACCACTCGCCGGCCATCGGGCGAAACCTGCGGGTCGCTGGCGGGCGTGAATCCGTAGACAAGGGTCTCCGGGGAAAGCGGCTTGGTCATCGCGGCACGGCACCTCGGGGAAGTGAGCCGAGTATAGCTGTTGGCTGTTGGCTAAGGGCCCCCGGTGATGGCCGCGCGGGCCAGGTCCCACCAGGTGTTGTCGTTGTATTGCTGGCGTTGAAAGAGCCACCATTCAGCGCCCCAGAGGTAGACGCGGTCTGCGCCTGAGCGGCGAGCGTATTCGATGTTCTTGCGGAAGTTGGCCACCGTGAGGTTGGGCGATGGGTTGTTCGGGCCGACGAGACGGATGTCTTCGTCCACCCACGGTTCGGCCTGCAGTTCGGTGAGCCAGAACGGCTTGCCGGCCGCGTGCGCGCTGCGCGCCTGGTGGGCGTAGTTGGGCTCTAGCGGGCCGAGTTCAGGGATCGCGATCACGAACTTGCGGCCCAGCACCTCCACCGTCCGGAAGGGATAAACGCTGGCGGCGAGCGCGTCGCCATCCGCGAGGGCGTCCTTCCAACGGCGGTCGAAAACGAAATGCTGGGCGTGGTTTATCGAAATGGTGCGCGCCTGCGGGTCGTTGGCGCGGATCGCGTCGCGCTCGGCGCGCACGAACTCGCGACTGAGTTCCCAATCTTCGGCGCGCAGCGAGGGGACATACGGTTCGTTGTCCGCGTTCCAGGCTTCAATCGCGGGTGAGCCGGACACGTGCGCAACCACCGCCTCAACCATTGCCAGTGCCCGCTCGCGCAAATATGGGTCACGATCGATGTACACCATGCCATGAAGGTCTGCCCTCGTTAGCACCCAATCCGGGATGTAGAACTCGGGGTCGCGTTGAGCCTTGACGCCAACGCCGAATAGCACTCTGGCGTCCGAACGGCCGGCTTCGGCGAGGAGGGCATCGATCAGCCGGAAGTCGAACTCACCGGGCCTCGGCTCAACCTGCGCCCATTCGACGGAGATGCGCACGTGCTTCGCGCCGGTACCACGGAGCAGCGTGCCGAGCGTCTCTGCGCACCACTCCGCACGGCCGGGACGGTCATCGGGAACATAGCCGTCGGGGCCGAGGAGCGGGTCTTCGAGGAGCAAATACTCGGCGTGATTGCAGCTGAAGTTGATGCCGAACTCCGGGTTGCCGAGCGGCTCCACGTGCGGCCAGCTAAGCCGGATGAACAGCCAGCCCAGTCCGACGAGCAGAGCCAGGAACAGTAGGGCGCACACGCCAGCGATGCCGAAAGCCCGTGCGACTCGCCGTGGCGAATGTTCCGCTAAGGCAGAGTTGGGCGCGTCCGTGGTCTGGGCCGGGATTCGTTCGGGCGCGGGTGCAGTCACTGGGCGAGCGTATCGCCGCGCCCCCGCCCGAACCAATTCCTTCCGAACATCGATGGCAAGGCCGTCACTTTTCCCCGTCCCGCGCCATCGTTCGAAGGGTGGGCCACGCCAATATTTCACGTGTGCACCCGTCGAACGGCTCTTCCTGAGAACTTTCTCATGACGAGAAGCGCGCCGCAGCATACGATTTGGCCGCACGCGTAAGTTCCCAGACCGCGCCGCTACAGTGACGTTGAGGTTCGCTCCAGCTATGACGCTCAGTACTGATTTTGACGACCGCCGGCCCTGGCTCCGGCGCATCATCTCCCTCGCGGTGCTACTCGGCGTCGTCGGTGGGGTTGCCTATGCGGCCTACTACTTCGGCTTCCGCGATGATTCACCAGCGAAAACTACGGCGACCTTCTCCGAAGCAACTGTGACCAAGGGCCAGATCGTCAGCTCGTTTACGACCACGGGCACGGCCGCCTCCACACTCACCACTAAGCTCACTTTCCAGGCCAGCGGTCAGGTGAAGACGGTCGGCGTTGTAGTCGGCGACAAGGTGACCGCGGGGCAGGAACTGGCACGGCTCGATGATCGGGATGCCAGCCGAAAGCTGGAGTCGTCACGGTCGAGCCTCGCCGTTGCCCAGATCAGATTGCAGCAGTTGCTGGACCCTCCCAAAGCGGCCGACGTTGCCAGCGCTCAGCAGTCCGTCGCTTCTGCCCTCGGGCAACTGGCCTCGGCGCAGGCCAACCTTGAAAAGGCCACGGCCGGACCTGCGGACGCCGACGTGCTCGCCGCGGATGCAGCAATCGCGGCCGCCGAGAACGCTTTGACCACCGCCAACAACCAGATCGATACCACGTGGACCGGATTGCTGAGCGCACAACGTAACTACTGCGTTCTGCCCGCGATCCTCGTGAATCCGTGCTACGCGCAGGACATCCCTCTCTCCGATTTGACAATCAGCGGGCTGACTGCCTCGTTACGCAATCCGCCGGGGAGTTCAGCGCAGGGCAGTGCGATCGTGAGCGCGATCACGAGCCTCTTTTCAGCCAACACCTCGTACCTCAACTCCAAGAACGGGACCGTAACGGCACAGAACAATATCGATACCGCCAGGGCGAAAAAGAAGGCGCTGTTTGATCCGCCCAGCGCCTCGAACCTTGCACAGTTGCAGACCTCCGTGACCACTGCCACTGCCGGGCTGGTGTCCGCCCAGGCGAAGCTCGACCAGGTGAACGCGGGGACGACGGCGGCTGACATCGCACTCCAGGGGGAGAGCGTCAAGCAGCAACAGATTTCGTTGCAACAGCAACAGGATGCGTACGACTCACTCGTTCTCCGGGCCCCGTACGCCGGCACCGTCGGCGCGGTGGCGATCAACGTTGGCGACCAGGTAGGCCCCAGCACGGCGGCGGTCACGTTGACGAACCCCGAGGGCGTGCGCGTCGACCTCACAGTCTCCGAGACAGACCTCAGCACGATCAAGCAGGGCCAGTACGGCGTCGCCACCTTTGACGCGCTGGCCGGCAACTTCTACCTGCTGAAGATCACCGGCGTCAGCACCACGCCTACGGTCACACAGGGCATCGTTACCTATCCGGTGCAGGCGCAGATCCTGCGCGGGCCGGACCTTGCGGCGAATGCAGCTGGCCTCCAACAGGTCGCCGCGGCGCTAACCACGCTGGGTGGCGGAACCACGCGAGCGGCAGGTGCGACCGCCCCCGGTGGCGCGGTGGCTGGCGCCGGCCAGGGCGGTCCGGGCGCAGCTGGAGCGGGCGGATTCCAGGGTGGCGCCGGGGCCCAAGGCGGCGCCCAACGCACCCCGGGAGCGGCAGCCGCGGGACGGACTCCGGGAGCCGGCGCCCAGGGAGCAGCGGGCGGCGGGATCCTTGCTTCCATAGCGAATGCGCCCCTGCCATCCCCCGGCATGAGCGCCAGCGTCACTGTCATCCTCAGCGTGACGCAGGACGCCCTCCTCCTCCCCACTGCGGCGATCAAGCGTTCCGGCCGGACAAGCGTCGTTAGCTTCAAGCTGCCCGACGGTACAACTGAACAACGCACCGTTACCACCGGCGGGACAGACGGCTCCAACACAGCCATCCTTACGGGATTGGTGGAGGGCGATGTGGTCCAGATCGGGGGCGCAACCGCCAGCGCCGCGGCCGGCCGTACCCCGACGCCCGCCGCCGGCGGGCGCCAGCCGACTCCGGCCGGTGGAGTGCGATGATCACGCTCGAGTCCGTCTCGAAGGTCTACCGCGCCGGTACGCAGGAGATTCGGGCGCTCGATTCAGTGGACCTCGAGATCGGTCGCGGCGAGTACATCGCAATCATGGGCCAGTCCGGTTCGGGTAAGAGCACGATGATGAACATCCTCGGGATGCTTGACCGCCCAACCCAGGGCCGCTACCTGTTCGAAGGCCGGGATATTGGCAAGACGTCAGACGACGGCCGTGCCCGTCTGCGCAGCCGTGAGTTCGGATTCGTCTTTCAGCAGTTCAACCTTCTGCCGCGGATGAGTGCAATTGAGCAGGTCGAACTTCCCATGGTTTACCAGTCCGTGCGCGGTCGGCGCAAACTCGCCAGGGCGGCCCTCGCCCGCGTTGGGCTCGCCGACCGCATGGATCACAAGCCTACGCAGCTCTCGGGCGGCCAGCAGCAGCGCGTCGCAATCGCCCGCGCCCTGGTCGTCAATCCTCACGTTGTGCTCGCCGATGAACCGACCGGCGCGCTAGACACCGCAACCGGCGAAGAGGTCATGGAGATCTTCACTTCATTGGTGCGCGAACACAACATCACTGTCATCCTCGTCACGCACGAACCCGAAGTCGCGGCTTACGCGGACCGTACGGTGCGCATGCGGGACGGCCACATCGTGGAAGATACGCGTAAGTACGGGAAGGCTTCGTGAGCCCCTACGACGCTCTCCGCGTTGCTGTCCGGGCGATCGCGGCGAACGGCCTGCGCAGCATCCTGACCACGCTCGGCATGGTGATCGGTGTGGGCTCCGTGATCGTCCTCATCGCCGTCGGCCAGGGCGCGCAGAAAGGCGTCCAGGACCAGATTCGCGGTCTTGGAACGGACCTGATCTTCATCAAGCCATCCGCCGCTGCGCCCGGATCAGGGGGCGGCGGGGCCCGCGGCGGTCCCGGCTCTGCAACCACCCTCACCAAGAGCGATTCCGACGCCCTCGCCGCTGCGAACCTGCCGGGCGTGGCTGGAGTGGCGCCGCAGATCAGCGTCGACGTCCAGGCCATTGCTGGTGCGAACAACCAGGGCGTCACCCTCATCGGCACCACCCCTGAATATCCGGCCGTCCGCTCGGCGCCGCTCGCCGAAGGCGTCTTCATCAGTGCAACCGACATCGATAAGAAGACGCTCACTCTCGTCCTCGGCTCCGAGATCGCGAAAACGCTCTTCCCTGACGGAAATCCGGTCGGCGAGACCGTGCGCCTTTCGCTGGGCGGCGGACGGATCAACTTCAACTTCAAGGTCGTGGGGGTGATGGCGCCGAAAGGCGGGTCTGGCGGCGGCGCGCAGGATGGCTACATCTATGTACCAGTCTCTACGCTCCAGAGCCGCATCGGCGTGGTGCGCAATCCCACCGGCGAAATCAACGTCAACCAGATCAACGTGCAGACATCCAAGGGCGCTGACCAGAAGTCGGTCGAGGGCCAGATCAGCCTCCTCCTCTCCCAACGCCATACCTCCGAAGCGCCGGACTTCACGATCCAGAGCCAGGATGATCTTGTCGGCGCCGCTGGCGAAGTGTCGCGCACTCTTTCGATCCTGCTCGGCAGCATCGCTGGTATTTCGCTCGTCGTTGGCGGCATCGGCGTAATGAACATCATGCTGGTCAGCGTCACCGAACGGACGCGCGAAATCGGCATCCGCCGAGCGGTGGGTGCGCGCGGACGGGACATCATCTTGCAGTTCGTCACCGAAGCCTTGGCCCTCTGCATCGGTGGGGGACTGCTGGGAATCGCCATTGGTATCGGCATCGCGCTCGGGATCAACGGCCGTGACGTCGCCGGCCAGGTGATGACCACCGTGGTCCAGCCGTGGAGCGTGGCTGTCGCGTTCGCCGTATCGGCGGGCATCGGTGCGGTCAGTGGCAGCTACCCGGCGTACCGCGCCAGCCGACTGGACCCGATCACGGCCCTGCGCAACGAATAGCCCTTAGCTCTCCCACTCGGCCACCATTGGGCGTTGCTTCCCCCACCGCGTTGCCTGTTCGAACGCGTGCGCGAACTGGAGCAACCCGAACTCGTCGCGGTAGCGCCCAACGATCTGAACGCCGACCGGCAACCCCTCCGGCGTGAAGCCGCAGGGCACGGACATTGCCGGATGTCCGGTAGCCGAGATCAGGTAGCAAGACTTCATCCAGTCCAGGTAGGTTTCCATCTGGGTGCCGTTGATCTCCGTGAGGTACGGTTGCGCGATGTCGAATGGCGGCGCCTGGCTGACGGGGCAGACGAGGAACTCGTAGCGTTCGAAAAATGCGTCCATCCGCACGAAGAGCGCCTGCCGCAGACGCTCGGCCGCGCCAACCTCGTCGCCAGTCAGTGACAGCCCCTCTTCGATGTTCCAGACGGCGGTGTCCTTCAACTGTTCCCGATGATCGCGCAGGAGTGAGGCGTAACGCGCGACCATGTTCACGGCGCGCTGGACGCGAAACGCCTCGTGCGCGCCCGTCAGGTCGGGGTCTGCGTCTTCGATTTCGCAGCCAAGCGCCGTGAAGGCCGGGCGGCTTTCGGCGATCACGGCGCTCGTGCGCCGGTCGACCGGCAATCCTCCGAGATCAGCGCTCCAGGCCACCTTTGTGCCACGGAAGTCGCGCCCAAGGTCCGTCGCAAACTGGGCGCCGAACTCCCCGTAGGCGAGGGGCACACCCACGTCGGGCCCGCTGATCGCCTGCATGACGAGCGCAACATCGACCACGTTGCGGGCCATCCCGCCCGAGATGCCCAGCCGATCCCACGAGCCCTTCGTCCCCGGCACCCGGCCCGGTGAAGAGCGCAGCCCGACAACGTTGCAGTAGCCCGCCGGGTTTCGAAGCGACCCGCCGACATCCGAACCGTCCGCTATCGGCAGCATGCCAGTGGCCAGTGCAACGGCCGCCCCTCCGGAGCTGCCGCCGCAGGTCTTCGAGAGACCGTACGGGTTGCGGGTCGCGCCGAACACCTCGTTGAAAGTGTGCGAACCGAGGCCGAACTCCGGCGTGTTCGTCTTGCCGATCGTGATTGCGCCCGCCGCTTTCAGCCGCGCCACGATCGGCGAATCTGTTTCGGGCACGTAGTCGCGGTAGATCGGCGAGCCGTAGGTGGTGCGCAGGCCGCGCGTATCGAACAGGTCTTTGTGCGCAATCGGCAAACCTTCGAGCAGTCCGAGCGGTTCGCCGCGGGCACGCCGTTCATCCGAGGCTGTCGCCGCTGCCATTACCTGCTCGCGGGGGACATGGGTGACGATTGCGTTGACCAAGGGATTGACGTGGTCGATCTGGGCGAGGTGTGCCGCCATCACTTCGACCGCGGAAACCTGGCGCGCTTCCAACAGCGCCCGCAGCTCCGTTGCGGAAAGAAAGCAGAGTTCGCTCGGGGGCATTGGCTGGCCTCGCTTGTGAAGTCGGACGGAGAGCAACACAATACGCTCCACTCACGCTCGGGAGGGCCCATTCGTATGGACTATTCAGACATCCTCTATGACGTCGACGGCACCACGGCCGTCATCACGCTTAATCGGCCCAGCAAGCTGAACGCCTGGACCGGTGCCATGGAACGCGAATACCGCCATGCGCTGGTCCGCGCCGATGCCGACCTCGGCGTCCGCGCCGTCATCCTCACTGGCGCTGGCCGCGGATTCTGCGCCGGCGCCGATATGGGCCACCTCAATACCATCGCCGATGACGGCGCCACCGGTGACGAGGGCGGAGGCGCCGCGCCAGGCAGCATGCAGGCCAACTATGAGCAGCACTACTCGTTCCCAATGGCCACCCAGAAGCCGCTCATCTGCGCGATCAATGGCGCGGCGGTCGGCCTCGGGCTGGTAAACGCGCTCTACGCCGACATCCGTTTCGCCTCCGACCAGGCACGGTTCGGCACCGCCTTTTCGTCCCTTGGACTGATCGCTGAGCACGGCATCAACTGGCTGCTACCGCGCATGATCGGCACTTCTAACTCGTTCGACCTGCTCTACTCCTCGCGCGTCATCGGGGCCGATGAGGCGCTGCGGATGGGCCTCGTCAGCCGCGTCATCCCGCACGATGACCTGCTCCCGCAGTCGAAAGAGTACGCCCGCTACCTGGCAGAACACGCCTCGCCGGGTGCGATGAAGCGGATCAAGCGGCTGGTTTACGATGCCCAATTCACGGACCTCGCGGCCGCCGTCAAGGCAGGCAACGATGCAATGGCGGACAGCTTCGGTAACGCCGACTTCAAGGAGGGCCTCGCCGCCTTCGCTGAACGCCGTACGCCCACCTTCGAAGCGATCGGCGATGCGCGGTGATTGGTACGCCGGAGCAAGACGCATTCGTCACCGAAAACCGCTGGGCGGTGGTCACTTCCCTGCGCGCGGACGGTTCACCCACGAACTCGGTCATCTTCTACGCTCGCGAAGGCGACGAACTGATCTTTAGCACCACCGAATCGCGGCTCAAAGCGAAGACGATCCGCAAGAACCCGAACGTTGCGATCACGGTCCTGGACGAAGGCGCGCCCTTCCGCTTTGTCACGGTGGAAGGCAAAGCGACCATCCAGACCGAGGACATCGTGCCCGGCCACGTGGCGGTCAACAACGCGATGCGGCGCGAGGAGTTCAGCCCGCCGGAAGGGTATGAGGCAGGCCTGAAATCGGCCGGGCGCGTGCTCATCCGGTTGAAGGCCTCACGCGTCAGCGGCGTGACGAACCGCGGGTAAGCTGCGCAAAGCGGTTAAGGCCCAGCACCTGGTTGCAGTCGCGAGCGTACATTGAGACGAGGGACGTTCCGGGACTGCGGAGGGCGCTTTGGGCCGCGCTCCCTCGACCTGATCTGCAATGGCGCGCCAATTGTTATGCAATATCGTCTCAACCCGTCCTATCTGAGGTGCGACGGCACCACGAGCGGCACGCCATCGGCCACACTTGTCATAGGTGGGAAGCCGATAGACACCGTGCACCAGGCGGCGGTTGTGGGGTTCGTAGAGTAGGGCTGCCCCCCGCCTGGCCGGAGAGGGAACTCGCTTCGTCGCCTTAGGTGAGCACGTCGAGCCGGTCCAGGCCGCGGAAGCCGGGCACCGTCTTCCAGGCGTACTCCTGCTCTGCGAGGCGAAGGTGGGGGAAGCGCGCGAGCAGCGTCTGCACGCCGATC
>JBDUAL010000215.1:0-4221 GCA_040004685.1 Anaerolineaceae bacterium
CCGCTTTCACCCCTCTAGCGGAGGCCTCCGGAATTGGACCGTCTGCCTTCCCGGAATCACTCTGCTTGCTAGAGCATTGTTCGGGATCGCCGCGAGATCGCTTGCGTGCCATCAGTGCACGGGGCTGTGGTCGGCCTTAGGCACCTCGTCACAAACCTCTGCCACTGCACCACACTGTGCGGATTGAAAACGCAGGGGCGCGCCCGCGGCAAAGCAGCCATCGTATTGCTATGTTTGCTCGGATGCTCTTCGCACAGCCGAGCAAAGCGGCAGCGCCACGCGTCCTGGAAACGTGCCTCGCATCAAGCAGCGGGGTCGGAGCCGCACCAGCAAGCCGCCGGTGTACAAACTCCGATTATGTAAACCCGATCTCCTCTGAATACGCGGCAAAGCAGTGAGAGGAGACTGCCATCGCCGCCTGCAATGTTGCTTGTGACGTCACCGTGCGACCCGCTGCCCGTCACTGCCGCCCCCGCCGTTAGCCCAGCGGAAAGGCGAGCGGCTGGGCGAACTCAGTTGGCGGCGGGATTGCGATGTGCGACGACTTCACCTCCCAAGATTTAAGACTGTTTAAGGACGTAACATGCCGTCCTGAGCAGGATCTCGCCATGGCAGCACGGATGACCCGCGTCTCTTGGCGAGTGCTAAGGCAGATCAGTTCTGATCAGCGTAACCGCGTTCGCGCCCAGATGGATTGCTTGGGTCTCGGACAAGGCGGAGCCAAGGGCTTGCATCTTGGCCAGCTCGTCGACGGGCAGTGCGACCGCGAGCGCGGTAGCGAGACGTTCGCGTGCCCTATGCAGGTGGGGCTTGCGTACGAAGCCGCGGCCGTCGTAGGCGCGATCAGCAACAGTGATTGTCTGCGCAGCGACTCGCATGTCGCCGCCCGCTGCACAGAGGTAGGCCAACGAGTCGAGAAGGGACCACTGCGAGGCGGAGTCTTCATACAGGGACAAGGCGGGGGCGAGTTTCGCTGCCGCTTCGGCAGGCCTACCAGCGGCGACCAGTGCGTCGGCCCACGAGACACGCAGCGATCGCGTGCGGTGGGCGGGCAGATCCGAGGAGATAGACGCCATCGCCTCGGTGGCCGATTCGAGAGCCGAGTCGATCCGGTCCATGCCTACCAGGAACGCGACCAAAAGGGCTGCGGCGTGCAGCTGCGCAGCTTCCTCTCCCGCAAGACATGCCAAGCGCGCACGCGTGTACTGAGCCGAGTAGGCGTCGGCAAGGCGGTCTTCGGCCTCAGCCAATTCGCTTTCGGCGAACCAACGCATCGCCAGCTTTCGGGGAGGCCACTGCTGTTCCTCCAAGGAGCGAGCCAATTGAACCCGTTCTCGGGCACCTTCGACGCGGCCCGCGCGAGCATCGTGGATCGCGGCGCGGGTGAGGGCGTCGTACAAGAACCGCCGTTCCTTGGAATCGCACGCTTCGCCGATAGCATTGCACGCCACCGCGACAGAACTGTCGAGTGCAGTAGGCCCATTGGGGTCGACACCAGACGAATCAAAGGTGCGCGCGCTCCAAAACAGCGCACGCATAGAGGGTGCAAGCCGCTCGCGCGCGGCCGCTTGATCAAAGTAGGCGAGTTGCGCAGAGCCTTCGGCAGTTATGTTCGCCGCGTCCCACAGCCACATGGCGCGTGCAGCGAGCCCAAGGGCGAGCGTCGCCCGTCCCTGCGCTTCACGTGCCCAAGCCAGGGCAGAGCGAAGGTTGTCGATCTCGGGATACAGCAGCGAGTAAATTTGCTCGCTAGTCATTTCCCATCGGCGGTCGTCGAGCAGCGCGAATGCCGCCGCCAACGCTTCAGCGTGGCGAGCCCGCATATCCTCCGTCTCCCCCGCGGCGGCCAGCCGCTCGGCGGCATAAATCCGTACTGTCTCAAGCAGGCGGTAGCGCGGCACAAGGCCGGGCTCGACCGACACAAGCGATCGCTCGACAAGTGTCCCAAGCCGATCCAGAACGTCCCACTCATCAGTGCTGATATCTGCCGCTACGCGCTGCGCCTCGACGAGGCCGAAGCTACCGGCGAAGACGGCGAGACGACGAAAAACGGCTTGGTCTTGGGGCGACAGGAACTCTGCGCTCCATCGTATGGCCTCATGCAAAGTCTCGTGGCGCGATGCCGAGAAGCGGGGGTCTCTGCGCAGCAGACGAAAGCGTTCGTCCAGGCGGGACCGCACCCCCTCGACGCCGAGCAAGGGCACTCGAGCAGCAGCCAGCTCGATCGCGAGCGGATTTCCGTCGAGGCGACGGCAGATCTCTGCCGCTCCTGCCCATTCGCTGCCGCCCAGCGCAAAACTGGATCGCGCAATACGTACACGCGCCTCAAACAAGGCCAAGGCACCCCTGACTTCCGGTTCGACTGGGATAGCAAGTCCACCGAGGCGGTACACACGCTCGGCCGCAAGTTTCAACGGCACTTGGCTGGTGACGAGAATAGTCAACCCGGGCACTTTGTCCAGCAACACCGCGGCCAATGCGGTCACCGCATCTGCGACGTGTTCGCAGTTATCGATAAGGAGCAAGCCTTGCATGTGTTGCAGGGCGCGGCCGATAGCTTCGGAGACCAGGTCCCCGCCATGCTCGACCTGCAACACGCCCGCAACGCTAGTCGCGACCCGGTCGGGATCGTCGACAGGGGCAAGTTGTACGGTCCACGTTGCCTCAAATGCACCCTCGCGATAAAGCTGGGCGGCGATGTTGAGACCAAGTGCAGACTTGCCGAAGCCGCTGCCACCACAAAGCGTGACCAAGCGATGCCGAACGAGCAGCGTACGTACAGCGGCGAGGTCGGCGTCGCGCCCGAAAAGAGGCGCATCGTCTGGCGAGCTCGCCGGATGCAGGTTAGGGAAGCGGGGGGCGGCGTGCATGCCAAATTCGGGACGTTGACCCCCTTCACTTGGAACGACCCGAGCTACCGCATCGAGGGCCGCTACAAATCGGTAGCCGCGCCCGGGCACCGTCGCGATCGATCTTGCGCCCAGCAACTTTCGGAGCGTACTCACCTGGACAGCCAGGTTGCCCTCCTCGACGAACGCCCCGGGCCATACGCAGTCCAGCAACTCGTTCTTTCCAACAACGCGATCGCGGCGCTCCACGAGCGCCACCAAGAGATCGAAGGCGCGGGCGCCGATCGCCAGCTCACGGGTATCCCGGCGCACGGTTCGGCGCGCGGGATCGATTTCAAACGGTCCGAAACGAAACATGCAGCAGCCACGTGCCGGAAGGTTTCATTGTGCGGCATGCAGCTGAATCGAGCGGCACGGCCCAGACGAGGAGATGAACCTATGAAGCCACGCGACACACTGGCAAAGAGATAAATGATCCGATCTATCCGCAATGCGACAGCCGACGACGCCGGTTTGCTTTGGGCGGCGGAACAAGCTGTAGTTCGTCTGCACGATGGACTGCTTGTCGCCCAACCCGGAGAGCTCACCGTGTCGGCGTTCTCGGATCGGATCGCGTCTCAGGAACAGGGGACGTGCCACATCCTGGTGGCTGAAGTCGGTCACACCGCGACGGGGCACGGGAGTCTCGAACGCATGCTGATGCGGAATATGGCGCACGTCTTGCGGCTAGACCTTTGCGTTCACATCGGCCACTGGCGGCAAGGACACGGGCGCGCTTTGCTAGCCGACTTGCTCGATTGGGCGGAGCAACGCGACTGGGCACGCAAGGTGGAGCTCAACGCTCGTCGCGGCAATCTTGGAGCGATCGAGCTTTATCGCGAATTTGGATTTCATCACGAGGGCTGGCTGAGAGGCCGAGTCCGACTTCGAGATGGTAGTTTTAGCGACGACGTGTCCATGGGTCTTCAACTTGGGGCCAGTCGGGGAGGGCGGCACCCAAATGTTCGGGACAAAACGGAGAATTCCGTCTTTGGAGTACCGGCGGCTGCCTTTCCCGCCCATGGCGTGGTATCCGATAGCTGCAACGCTTCCGAAACAACCAGGAGAATCAACTCATGATGACCGCCCGAACGTGGCCCCGACTCGGCGTTTCAATTCTGTTCGCGACCGCACTGGCAAGCTGCGGCGGTGGCGGTGCTGATGGCGGCGTCCAGCAGACGCATCTGGGAATCGAGTCCTATTCCACTCCGCAGGTCGTTTCTGCGGGCCTTGCTTTCGTGACACTCGAGTCGAGCGAACAGCATGTGTGTGGCACGGTGAGCGACGGCTCGCTATGGTGCTGGGGAAGCAACGCGCATGGCGAGCTCGCGAC
>JBDUAL010000216.1:0-4219 GCA_040004685.1 Anaerolineaceae bacterium
GGCGAGGTCAGCCGAGTCGCCCTCGCCGTGGCGATCAGCGCTGCAGCGGTGATCGCCAACAGTGTTATCGCGGGCATGTTTCTCGGGCGCGAATCGTTCATCCGTTACAACCTCACCCTCGTGGGCCCCCCGCTGGTGGCCCTCGCTTCCATCGCCGTGACGTTCTTTGTATTGGACCGGCAGACTCCGGAGGCGGCTCTCGGGGCATACGCGGTAGGTCAGAGTCTCTCCCTTGGCGTGATGCTCCTGCTCGGGCGCCGCTCGCTCGGCGGAAGAGTGAGATTCGAAGGCAGCCTCGCCCGTTCGGTTCTCCGATTCACCCTTCTTGCGGGCGTCTCCAGTGGCATCTCGTTCCTCAACTACCGTGCGGACCTTTTCATCGTCGATTATTTCGAGGGCAAAGCGGGCGTCGGGCCGTACCTGCTCGCCGTCTATATCGCTGAGTCTGTTTGGCAGGTGAGCGGCTCACTCGCACTAGCCACCTATGCGCGCGTGGGTTCGCTTTCACGTGCAGAGGCGGCGCAGCTCACGGCTCGTGTGATGCGCCACACCGTTGTTCTGCTGGGAGGCGTCTGCGCGATCCTCTTCGTCGCGGCTGACGCCATCGAGTTAGCCTTGGGAGGCGAGAAGTACTCGGGCGTGGCCAGCGCCTTGCGATACTTGTTGCCCGGTGTGCTGGTGTACGGTCTCGCACAGTCCTTTTCCGGTTTCTACACGTATCAGCGAGGTTTGCCGTGGGTTGCGGCGCTGGTCGCCGGAACTGGTCTACTCCTCGATATCGCATTGGCCGTCGTCCTTGTGCCACGCATGGGCATAGATGGCGCCGCCTTAGCCAGCGCGGTCGCCTACAGCGCGGCTATCATCGCTGGCCTCGCGGTGTTCGTTCGTAGGGAGCACCTGGGCGGCCAGCAGGTTTTCCGCTTTGGGCGTGCAGAGTTCGACGACTATCGCGGGTTGCTCGAGAGGCTGCGCAGCGTTGTGGCGCGGTAGGCGCGCTACGGCGCTGTCGGTCAGCCCGTGCCGATCCCGCCAGGAGATCTGGGGAGTGGTATCGGCAGCCCCGTCTCGGGGTCTTGCAGGATCGTCATCGGAACCAAGAAGACCCTCTCCAGGGCGCAGGCCTCGAACACTTCGCGCGGCGGCCCGTCGAACGCTACCTGGCCATCCCGAATGGCGATGACTCGGTCGGTATGGCGCGCCGCAAGCACGAGGTCGTGCAGCACCGTGACAACTGTCATCCCTTCGCGATTGAGCTTGTGCAACAGCATCATGATTTCAAGCTGGTGCGCGATATCGAGGAAGCTTGTCGGCTCATCCAGCAGCAGGACCTTCGGTTGCTGCGCCAGCGCCAGCGCAATCCACGCGCGCTGGCGCTCTCCTCCGGAGAGGCTTCCCAAGGAGCGTTCGGCGAACGACGCCACGTCCGCCGCGTTCATCGCCCACTCCACCGCTTCGAAGTCCGGGTTGGTCGCTCGTTGGAGGATGCCCTGATGGGGGTAGCGCCCCCGCCATGTAAGTTCGCGAACCGTCAGGTCAGCGCCACCATCGGGGGACTGGGGGAGGATGGCGAGCAGCCGCGCGACTTCTCGCGTCCCGAGCGAACGAATGTCGGATTGGCCCAGGAGCACACGCCCCGATTCGGGCTTCTGTAGACGGGCCATCCCTCGCAACAGGGTGCTCTTGCCGCTGCCGTTGGGCCCTACAATGGCCACCATCTCGCCAGCGTCGATTTCGAGCGAAATGTCCTTCACCACGTGTCGGCCCGCGTAGCCGAGGGAAAGGTGCTCGACGATCAACTTCATCCGCGGAACTTCACGAGATACAGCAAGAACGGAGCGCCCACCGCTGCCGTGAAGATCCCCATCGGGATCTCTGAGGGGGCAATCACCAGCCGCGCCGCCAGGTCAGCAGCCGTCACCAGCAACGCGCCGTAAAGCGCTGATACCGGCACAAGGTAACGATTGTCCGATCCGACGCTAAAGCGTGCGAGATGTGGACAGACGAGCCCAACGAAGCCCACAAGCCCGGCGATGGAGACAGCGGCCGCCGTTAGCAGCCCGCAAACGGCGAGAATGAGCAGTCTAGTGCGGTCGGTTGACACTCCGAGCCCAGCGGCCACGTCATCGCCCAGGGCGAGTGCGTTGAGCCGCCCCGAAAGCAAGAAAGCCACCAAAACGCCGGGGACGATGTATGGCACAGCGGCGTCGAAATCTCGCCATTCGGAGCCGTAAAGGCCGCCGGCGAGGAAGCCCAGGCTGGTCTGCAAGAACGTTCGAGAACTGGAAAGGAGGGCGACGATCAATGCGCCAAAGAAGGCCGAAAGCGCAACTCCGGCCAGCGCCAACCGAACCGGCGAAACCGCCCCGCGCCAGGCGATGATAAACAGCAATCCGGCGCCGACCAGGCCCCCAGCTACGCATGTCATCGCGATGCCCCACTGCGGCGCCTGCGGATTGATCACGATGATGATCGCACTCGCCAGCCCGGCCGCAGCCGTGATGCCCAGGATCGTTGGATCCGCGAGGGGGTTGCGCGTCACCCCCTGCAGGAGGCTGCCAGAGACCGCCAGGGCCGCGCCGACCAGCATCCCGTCCACCAATCGCGGATAGCGGATCTTCCACACGACGTTGCGTGCGAACAGATCCGAATCGGAGGTCAAGCCGCTCCAGACTTCGCCGGGGCCGAGGTTCACGGCCCCATACATCAGGCTAAGGAATCCCACAATGAGAAGCAGCAGGAGGGCCAGGCCGACGATGGCCACCGGCCGCGGAAGGCCGCGCCGGGCGGCACGACGCACAAGGGCGCCGGATTGCGCTGCGTGAGGTGCTGCCATCCCTGCCATCCTACCTTCGGCTCGCTTAGCTGCCCGTCACGGCGATCGTGATGGCCTTGAATGCTTCAATGATCCGCGGTCCCGGCGCCTGCAGGAAGAGCTCGAGATTGGCTTCGACAACCCTCCTGTTCGTGACGGCCTTGAGACCCTTGAATGGCGGGATCTGGGGTAGCAGGGTGCTCAACCGCGGGGCCGGCGCTGGCGCCGGGGTGATCGTGAAGATGAAGTCCGGGTTGTACTCGATCAGTTTTTCCGGTGCGAGGGTCGTGTACCCCGGAAATGGGCCGGAATCCGGTTGGCTGGCCGCTGGGTTCTTGATGCCGAGCTGGTTCATCACGTCGCCCGCGTAACTGCCCGGCTTCGCCGCGTACAGCGTCTGGTCCCGGTCCGCGATCAGGGCGACCGCGGACACGTCTTTGCTCGCAACCGCCGCTTTGGCGTCGTCACGCGCCTTCGTAATGCTCGCCGAAAGCGTCGTTGTCGTCGCGGTGGAATCGAACACCCTGCCCATCAGCGTTAGGCCGTCGAGCACCTTCTGGAAGCTATCAGCGCCCGCGAAGACCACCGGCACGCCGAGGTCTTCGAGCGGCTTTTTCAGCTGTGGCTGAGCGTGAATGATCGAGTCAGCGACGATGAGATCGGGCTTAAGCGCGAGAATCTGCTCGAAGTTCGGCTGGTACGCAGTGCCGACTTCTTTCGCCGCCTTCGCCGCTTCAGGAAAATCCACAGAGCCACTGCGGCCGACGATCGTGCCGCCAGCTGCGTAGACAAACTCCACTGCCGTGGGGCTAAGCGCGACCACGACTTTCGGTTTCGCCTTGATCTCCACCGTGCGGCCTAACAAGTCCGTTACCGTGACCGGATAGGCCGCCTTCACGTTCGGTGTGCCGGCGGCGTTGGAGGCGGTCGGAGACGCGCTCGTGGAAGGCCCGTCGTCGTCACCGCTGCACCCGGCCGCAAGAAGCGAACCGAGAGCGAGGATCAACAAGAAGAGTGGCAGAGAGCCAAGACGTTTCAAAGTTATCAATCCTGTCGTAAGCTAACGAACTCGATCCAATTTTGCGAGCTTTGCATTAGTATACTGCGGATCAACCGGTGAACGTCCAGCGACTGTGCGGGGCTCTCGTGCGCGCACCGCCGACACAGGAGAGAATCCATGAGGGACGCCGTCTACTACATTCCCATCCTCACCACCGTGCTTTCGCTGTATTTCGCGTGGGTGGTTTTCCGCCGCTATCGCAGCCGCGAGCGGGCGCCGCACCTGCTCTGGTGGGCCGCTGGCATCCTTCTCTTTGGTGTCGGCACGTTCATGGAAGGCTTCACGGTTCTCTTCGGGTGGAACGAGGTGGTCTTTCGTTCGTGGTATATCTCAGGCGCGCTTCTCGG
>JBDUAL010000217.1:0-4214 GCA_040004685.1 Anaerolineaceae bacterium
TCGATGTTCCCGTCCTTTTCGCGGATGCCGCTCAGGCCGGGAATACGCGCGATATCAATCAGCATGGACGGCTCGCTCAGCCGAAGCTTCATGAGTGGGATAAGGCTGTGGCCCCCCGCGACAAGTGCCGCGCCCGACTCGGAAAGCATTGCGATGGCCTCGTCAAGGGACGAGGCGCGCTTGTAATCGAACTCGGTGGGGATCATTGCTGGCCTCCGTTGATGATCTTCCAAAGCTTTTCTGGCCGCAGCATCATGTCCACGTGTGTGACACCGAATTCAGCGAGCGCATCTACGGCGGCGTTCACGATGCAGGGCGTGGAGCCGAGCGTGCCGGCCTCGCCCACGCCTTTCGCACCAAGTGGGTTGACAGGCGAGGGCGTCACAGTATTGTCCAGTTCAAAGCGGGGAAAGTCGGCCGCTCGCGGCATGGCATAGTCCATGAAGGAGCCGGTGACCAACTGCCCATCGCTGTCGTAGACCACTTCTTCGATCATCGCCTGGCCAATGCCCTGGGCTAGTCCGCCATGAATCTGGCCTTCGACGATCAGGGGGTTGATTACGGTGCCGCAGTCGTCCACGGCCACCAATTTGAGGAGACGAGGCTCGCCGGTGTCGCGGTCGATCTCGAGCATGCTAATGTGGCAGCCGAATGGGTATGTATTGTTAGTCGGCTCGAAGAATGCCTGGTCAGAAAGGCCTGGTTCGAGTCCAGGCGGCAGCGGGACGGGCACATAGGCGAACGAGGCGACTTCGGCGAAACTCTTGGCGAGGCCAGGGGACCCCTTCACCGTAATCATTCCGTTCGCGAACTCCACGTTCTCCGGGGACGTATCCATCTCTTCGTTTTCGTTCATCATCGATGCCGCGAACTTCGCCATCTTCGCCTTGACTTTGTCGCCGGCCATCATGAGCGCGGTACCGCCCACAGCCTGCGAGCGGCTGCCAAACGTGCCGATACCTTGCTTCACCACGGCTGTATCGCCGTGAAGGATAGTGACGTCTTCCAGCGCGATTCCGAACTGCTCACCAAGCATTTGGGCGAACGTGGTTTCGTTCCCCTGGCCGTGAGGTGAGGCGCCAGTGGTAGCAGTGATCTTGCCGCTCCTCTCGACGGTTACGCTCGAGTATTCCCAGCCGCCGGTTGGGAGCGAAGAAGACGGACCGAGCCCGCAGACCTCGACGTAAAACGCGAGACCCAGCCCCACGATTCGGCCCCCGCGGCGCATCTGGTCGCGTTCGGCTTTGAGCCCTTCCCAGTTCGCATTTTTGAGCGCGAGGTCGAGCGCTTTGGCATAGTCGCCGGAGTCGTACACCGCCCCCATCTGGGTGGCGAAGGGGAACTGCTCCGGTTGAATGAAGTTCTTCCGCTTGAGTTCGGCCGGGTCCATTTTCAGGTGACGGGCGACCATGTCCATCGCCCGTTCGACGAAATACGTGCCCTCCGGCCTGCCGGCACCGCGATAGGCATCGGTCGGGGTCTTGTTGGTGAACACTTCGGTCAGTTCGGCACGGATGGCGGGGATGTTGTAGGTGCCGTTGAGCATGAGCATGGTCAGCGTTGGGATCGCGGCGGTGAGGATCATGTTGTAGGCACCGATATCGGCCAGCAGCTTCACTTTGAGGCCAGTAACGGTTCCGTCGTTTTTGCCGGCGATGTCGACGTAGCCAATGATGTCGCGGCCGTGGATCGTGGCTTGAAAGGCTTCTGAGCGGTCCTCGATCCACTTCAGCGGCTTCCCGAGTCTCTTGGAGAGCGCCGCAGCCACGTAGTCCTCGCCGTAAATGTTGATCTTACAGCCGAACCCGCCGCCGACCTCCGGTGCGATTGCGCGGACCTGGTTATCGGGCGTGCCAGTGAGAGCGGCGATGAACGTCTTGAGGATGTGAGGGTTCTGCGTCGAACTCCAGATCGTGAGCGAATCCTTGCCCGGCTCATAATGGGCGACGACACCGCGTGGCTCGATTGGGCTCGGCGCAAGGCGATGGTTCATCATCCGCTGCGATAGCACGAAGTCGGCTTCCGCGAACGCCTTATCGATGGCGGAGTTGTCCACCGTGCCGGCCACGGCATCCACTCCAGTGCCGCCCGGAACGAAGGGGACAGCCAGGTTGTTTTCAAAGGCGGGGTGGATCACCGCCGGCAACCCCAGCGTCGCCTGTTCAGGGTCTATGACAGCTGGGAGCGGGTCGTATTCCACGATGATCGCGTCCGCGGCGTCGCGCGCCAGATACCGGTCGCTGGCGACCACTACGGCGACCGGCTCGCCCTGGTAGCGAACCGTGTCCGGCGCTACCGAATAGTGATCTGGCGATGGGAAAGGGGTCCCGATCGGCATAGGCGGAAGGAACTCCTTCAGCTCTGCCCCGGTGACGACAAGCTCGACGCCGGGCATCGATGCCGCCGCGCCGGTATCGATCGAGACGATTCTGCCGTGAGCGATGTCACTTCGTTTGAAGGCAAGGTGGAGCATGCCAGGGATCTTGATGTCATCGACGTAGGTCGCACGCCCCTGGATCAGGCGCGGGTCTTCGCGACGCTTGATGCGTTCGCCGATGAGCTTGGGAAGGATCGGACGCGGAGCAAACTGCGTCATGCTGTTACCCCTTCTTCGCTGCGTACTGGATTGCGTTGACGATGTGTTGGTAGCCGGTGCAGCGGCAGAAGTTGCCGGAGATGCCTTCGCGAATCTCATCCTCCGAAGGGTTGCTGTTTTCCTGGAGGAGATCGACGCCGGCCATGATCATCCCTGGCGTGCAGTAGCCGCACTGTAAGCCGTGTTCCTCCCAGAATCCTTCCTGGAGCGGATGGAGGCCACCTTCGGGCGCCAGCCCCTCAATAGAGGTGATGTTCGAACCATCGGCCTGGACGGCGAATATGGTGCACGATTTCGCGCTGTGACCATCTATCATCACCGTGCACGCGCCGCACTGGGTTGTGTCGCAGCCGACATGCGTGCCCGTCAGCCCGAGGTTCTCGCGAAGGTAGTGGACGAGGAGGAGCCGGGGTTCGACGACATCGTTGTGCACTTTTCCGTTGATGACGATCTGGATGGGAATGTCTGTTGTCACGATGGGTTTGCCTCCTGCACTACCTGGCGTTGACGATGGATCAGACTGTGCGCTGAGCGACCTGGTTTTCCATGGCTTTGAAAAATTGGCCGATCATCAGCTTCGCCGCACCACCAAGGAGACGGCTGCCGAGGCGCGAGATGGCGCCCTGTGCCTTAACCTCACCGGTGTAGCTGACGAGCGTGCCGCCTGCTGCATCGCTCAGCGTCATTCGTGCATCACCCTGCACGCTGCCGGGCTTCCCCCTGCCGTTCACGATCAGTCGGTAGCTGTCGGGCGCTGTGATGTCAGCGACCTTCACAGTTCCGTCGTAGCTGCCTTTTATCGCGCTGATACCCACGCGCACGACGAGTTTATAGGACTGCGTGGCTACTTCCGTGAATTCTTCGCATCCTGGAATACAGCCTTTGAGGGCACCGGGATCGAGGAGGATTTTCCACACGACGTCACGAGGGGCGTTGAATTGCTGTTGACCGGCAATTTCCACGGAACCTCCTCGCGTCTCGTTACCCGCAAGCAGGTAATGGGGCTGCAATAGTAGCGGCGGTTGTCCAAAACGTCGACTGGCATCGATTCCTTCACGGATGCCTTGTGCGGTTGGCTCTGAATCCTTTCAGAAATTGTGTCAAGAGGGGTTGCCTGTCAATGGCAGCACAGGGTGAGCTGAAAATACGATCGCCGATGTATCGAGCTGCGGGCTCCGGCCCTCAGTTCGCCAAGCCGGTTGACCGGGCTGAGCACCGGATGGGAGCGCACCGCCTGCTCGGAGGTATAGGTGCGGCGTAGCGCTGCGTCATGGTCAGGTCCGAATGGCTGAGCAGCATCTGGACATCGATCTCACGGGCGCCGGACTCGATCGCCCAGGTGGCGAAGGTTGGCGGAAGCGGTGGGGATGGACATTCAACACCCCGGCCCGGCAGCCGATGCGGTCGAGCAGCACGCAGAGAGTATGCGCTCCCGCCAGCGGCTTGATGAGGGCTAAGTTGCGCGCGCCGTAGGGCGTATCCATATCCTCACCGTCGAGCAGGGCCTGCACCTCGGCCGGGCTGAAGGGAGGCTTAATCAGGAGAGGGCGGCGGACCAGCGGGACGCGGGAGAAGACGTTCTCCTCCACGAAGCCCATGCGCTTGAACCAGGAGAAGC
>JBDUAL010000218.1:0-4213 GCA_040004685.1 Anaerolineaceae bacterium
GCGCGAATTGCTTCTGCTCCAGGCTTCCGATTGGCAGTTTCTGATGACCACCGGACAAGCCCGCGAATACGCCATCGAACGGTTCAACAGTCACGCTGCTCGCTTCGACGTGCTCGCCGACGCGATCGAATCCGACGACTCCAAACTCGAGGCGCTTCTGAAAGGCTACGAATGGCTAGACAACCCATTCCCCGACCTCAACCTGCGCGGCTACCACGCCCCTGCCTGGGCGGCGAAGGCCGGGAAGTGAGGTTTGCGGGCACTCGCCGAGCGGGGTCAGGTGGAGTTTGTGAGCAGCGGCAAGTTCGATCCCATCCTCGCGCTGGTCCCCAAGGACGCCTGCCGATGTGGGATGTCCCGATTATTCACCGCGGCTTCCTCCTCCTCAACGAGGTCGATCTGTTCGCCTCGAAGGCGATCGCGGAAGGCAGCGCGAACCAGCGGGTAAAGCGAGAAGCGCGCTGGCGCCTTGCCGCGACGAACGAGACGCGCGCCAAGCTGAAACACGCACTCTTCGCCACCATTCCATGAAGATCCTTTTTGCCTCAGCCGAAGTTGATCCTTTCTCGAAGGTTGGCGGCCTCGCCGATGTTGCGGCTGCCCTTCCCCAACGGCTCCGCGAAATCGGCCACGACATCCAGGTCGTGACGCCGTGCCACGCGAGCTCCTCGTCCGCATTTGAAACCTCGCCCACACACCGGTCGATCTCCATCCCTTTCCCCGATAACCCTCGTCATATCGAGATCGCAACTGTGAATGGCGTTGGGGGTGTCCCCGTACACCTTGTTTCCGATCCCCACTTTTTTGACCGCGAGAACATCTACGGCGAACCGGACGACCTTGCCCGCTACCAGTCGTTCTGTCGGGTGATCCTCGAAATGCTCAAACAGGAGGACTGGAGGCCGGACATTCTCCACCTGAACGACTGGCACACGGCCCCCTGTGCCTTCGCCCTTCGCAGCCAGTCATCGTCCAACCCCGGACTACGCGGCATCGCCTCAGTCTTCACCATTCACAACCTCCGGTACCGCGGGCCGGATGAGTTCAACGACTTTCTCTCGCAGGCAATCTACTACAGCGATATGGTCACCACGGTCAGTCCGACCTACGCGCACGAGGTCCTGACGCAGGAGTTTGGGGAAGGGCTGGAGTCGCTCCTCGGTCTTCGTTCGACCAGCTTCGCCGGCATCCTCAACGGCCTCAACACTGAGCTCTTTAATCCGCGCACCGACCCGTCGATCGCGCACCAATTCGACCTGTCGAACATTGGCGAACGCCAGCAAAACCGCGTTGCGTTGCGATCCGAACTCGGCCTTTCCACCAGCGAGGGCCCTCTCGCCGCAATGGTTACTCGGCTCACCGAACAGAAGGGCGTTGACCTCGTCATTCAAGCCATGCCGGCGTTGGTGGCGGCAGATGCGCAACTCATCGTTCTCGGAGACGGAGATCAGCGGCTCAAGGACGACCTTTCCCGCGTCCAACTAGCGCATCCTGGACGCGTCCGCCTCGCACCGCGCTTCGACGAACGCCTCGCACGCCGAATCTACGCTGGCTCCGACGTCTTCTTGATGCCCTCGCGCTACGAACCTTGCGGCCTGGGCCAACTGATCGCCATGCGCTACGGCAGCGTCCCCATCGGTCGGCGGACGGGAGGGCTCACCGACTCCATCGTCGACCCTGACGAACACCCGGAATCACCAACCGGCTTCCTCTTCGATGAAATTAGTGGCCCAGGTTTCGCCGGCGCCTTTGAACGCGCTGCACTTGCCTTCAAGCAGCCGGCACCGTGGCGAAAGTTGCAAGTTGCGGGCATGAGCAAAGATTTTTCCTGGAACGCCTCCGCGAAGCACTACGTGGACGTCTACATCGCAGCTCTGCGCTCACGCGGGATTGTCCCGCTGCAGTAAGGAACCTCCCCGGTCGGCGCTGCTACACTTCGCCCATGAGCCTCAAGTCCTCGCCAATGCCCTCGCCAGCCACTGTCCCGGCGCTGTTCATCGTCGGGCTTGGACCGGGCTCTCCCGCTCTCCTGACGGAGGAGACCCGACTAGTTCTCGAAGGTGCGACCCGGGTCATCCTCCGTACCCGCCACCACCCCACGGTCGAGGCGCTCGGCGACCGTGCCAACGTTTGGTCCGATTGCGACGACCTCTATCAGAAGCACGCCGGCTTCGACGACCTTTACGAGGCGATCGCCGAACGCGTCCTCACGAGCGCTGCAACCGAGCCCACAGTCTATGCCGTGCCGGGGCACCCTCTGGTCGCCGAACGCAGTGTGACGGCGATCGTGGCTGATGCGGAACGCCACGGAGTGACCTTCCGCATCTTTGCCGCCCTGAGCTTCGCGGATCTTGCTGCGGTCGCCCTCACGATTGACCTTGGCGCCGTTCAGCTGTGCGACGCGCTGGACCTGCGGATCGATGCGCAGCGGCCTGCGCTCATCAGCCAGGTGTTCGATCGCGATGCAACTACGGCGCTGAAACTGCGTCTCATCGATGCGTATCCGCCGGATCACACCATCACCATCCTCACCGCCCTCGGCACCCGCGACGAAACCGCACGGGTGGTGCTGCTCTCCGAACTGGACCATCGCCCGTTCGGCTTCCTTGACTGCCTCTACGTCCCCGCCATCGCCCCCCTGCAGGACTTCCGTCGCTTCGACGGCCTCGCGTACGTCATCGAACGGCTGCACGCTCCAGATGGCTGCCCATGGGACCGAGAACAGACCCACGAGTCGCTCCGCCCGCACCTCCTGGAAGAAAGCTACGAAGCCCTTGAGGCGATCGACTCCGGTGATCCAGCCCGCCTGGCCGAAGAGCTCGGGGATGTTCTTCTCCAAGTCCTGATGCACTCGGCGGTCGGCGTGCGCCTCGAAGAATTTACCTTCGCCGACGTCGTCGAGCAGATCACCCGAAAGCTGGTCCGCCGCCACCCGCACGTCTTCGCTGACGCCAAAGCGGCCAACTCCGCTGAGGTTTACACGAACTGGGAGGCGCTCAAACAGGCCGAGAAACCGCGATCTTCGATTCTCGAGGGCATCCCCTCCACCCTCCCGGCACTGGCCGCATCACAAACGATTCAGGGTCGCGCCCGGCGAATCGGGTTTGACTGGCCAGACATCGAAGGCCCCTTCGCAAAGTTGCAGGAGGAGCTCGGCGAATTCGCGCGGGCCGAAGGCGCTGCCGACCGAGAAGACGAGTTTGGCGACATCCTCTTCGTCGTTACTCACATCGCCCAACGCCTGGGAATCGATGCTGAACAGGCGTTGCGCCTCGCCAACCGGAAGTTTCGCGCCCGTTTCGGCATCATGGAACGCCGAGCCACCGAGATGGGCAGAGAACTGCGAGCCATGACCGCCAATGAACGTGACGTGTTGTGGGAAGAGGCTAAGGCGGAGCTGCAGGTGAAAGGGGACCGATCCGCCTGACGGTTGTTCCGCTTTCGCAGCCCCTGTACGCTTGTACTATCCGAAACATAGTACTGGAGAACTTCGTGACGCAAGCAACCGAATCCGTCATCACCATGGATCGCTTTGCGAAGGGGAAGACCTTTCAGCAGTACCTCGACAGCGGAATCCGCAACCGCGAAATCTTCGAACGAAACTATCAAGGTCTCATCGTATCTGAGTCCCAGAAGGCAGCCCTCAGGGCGCTGGCTAGTAAGCCCGGCGGGCTGCACCACGTGGTTGTCATCGGCGAAGACTGGTGCCCGGACGTCTACCGCGGCGCCGGCGTCGCTCAGAAGATCGCCGAGGCCGCCGGCGTCGAGATGCGCTTCTTTGAGCGCGACCAGAACAAAGACATGATCGCCGGGTACCTGAAGGGCGGCGAGTTCGAGTCTATCCCCGTTTTCGTTTTCTTCGATGCACAGGGGAATGAGCTCGGCCACTTCATCGAGCGGCCAGCGCTTGCCAATGAACAGATCCATCAAACCCGCGAAGTACTTGGGGATACGTCCCCAGAGGGCATCGCCCGCGCCCTCGGCCACGAACCGTCTGACGAGGAAGTCAAAGACGCACGCGCCGCTGCCCGCGACCGCTATCTCGATTGGCAAAATGGCCCAACGTGGGCGGGCTGGCGCGAGGCGACCGTGGACGAGGTAATTTCTCTGCTCCAGGCATCGGCCAAGTAGTCTCAGGCGCGCGTGAGTCTTGCAGGACGGGGCCAGTCCCGTTAGATTCCGGAATAGATGCAACGGCGAGCCAGACCGTCAA
>JBDUAL010000219.1:0-4208 GCA_040004685.1 Anaerolineaceae bacterium
GGACGCCGCCCTTTCAAGGCGGAGATCAGGGGTTCGAATCCCCTATGCGCTACCACTCCCCGCCCCTTGGCCGCGACGTTGCAACGCGATTGCAACAGCCAGCACGCCCTGCAGAGTGGATACACCCTAGGATCGTGCCGTACCTTGGGTCTCTGGCGAACTCGCCCGGAGGAATCCTGATGACCACTCCCCCAACCGAGATCGAAATTGGCACGCCCGTCTATACCAGCGACCACGAGAAGCTCGGGACCGTCGCAGAAGTACGCGAATCGAACCTGCGCATCGACGTCTCGATGAAGCCGGACTACTGGCTCAGCGCGGACTTCGTGCGCCCTGGCCACGAAGATGGACGAATCACTATGGTGTTCGACAACGAACATCTCGATGAGTACAAGCAAGACGTCGATAACGAGGAAGTTGCCCCCGCCTAACGCTGGTAGTGCCCATGAGTCTCTCCAACGCCAAATGCGCTAAGATACGTCGAACGAAGATAGGTGGAGCCACGGGATGAAGTATCGGCTGCTCTGGGGTTCGGCGATTGCTGGCGTAGCCTTGCACCTCGCGGGCCTCGGTTCGGGCGTCTATCGCTCGGGCAATTCCGGACTCTCTTCTCCCCCGCAACTGCTCATTCTTACTGGCATGGCCCTCACCGCCGCCGGTCTGCTTGGTGTGGCCTTGCTTTGGGTCTACGAACGCAATCTCGGAGGCGCCGGAAGGGCGGGCCTGATCCTACGCTCAATCGCTGTCCCGGCCGTCGCCTTTGGAGCAGCCGGCGCGGTCTGGCTGGTGGCGCAGTCAGAGGACGTTGGCGGCCGGGACTTTACGAGCGGCGTGAGTATTGCCGATGCGTCACTCCACAGCGACCCGATACTCGTGCAGGCGGACACCGCCGCGAACGGCGCTGTGAACCCTGACTCGGACACTCATTCGCACACAGCAACGACAGCAGCCGCACCGGGCACAGCAGCCAAATCCGCAGACAGCGCCAACGCGATGGGCGAGGGCAACGCCCACACGCACGGCACAGAGGCTCCAATCAGTGCAGTGCAGCTTGCCGCGGCCTCAACGTTTGTTGCGCAAGTCAAGGCGACGACGGCGAAGTATGAGGACATCAAAGTGGCGATGGCCGACGGCTACGTCCAGATTACGCAGGACCTTCCGGGTATCGCCGCTCACTTCGTGAAGGCGGCTTACCTCGCGGATTCCGTGATGATGGATCCGGCCAAGCCTGAGTTCCTGCTCTACACGAAGCGGCTGGACGGCAACTGGCGGCTTGTCGGCACGATGTTCTACGGGAGTCCCGGCGCAGATCCGGCGCCCAACTACTTCGGTGCCCTGGACGCCTGGCATCTGCACGAAAACCTCTGCTTCGTAGCTAGCGGCGTCCGCATCACCGCTAGTCAGGCTGAGTGCAAGGGTGGGCTCTTCGTCAGGAAGACGAACTGGCAGCTCCACGTTTGGACCGTGGACGACGCCGATGGCGTGTTCGCCCACGATTACAGCAAGATCGCTCCCGGAGCGTTCCCGGCAGCAACGAAGCCTGCTGCGCAGGATGTCCTCGTCCGCGCTCAATAAAGTCTAGCTAATTTGCACGCAGTTTACATGAACCACCTTCTGGTTTCACAAAGCACTCGTACTATCGGTTGCAAGGAGATCAGCAGTCGCGGTGGGGTTCTTTCGCCAACCCGCGGCGCTCCTAATCGAAATCTTCGACCGGCGTCCATGAGGCGCTCCAGTCGTACGGCCGGGTAGAGCCTCCCCTCAACCTGCGCCCCTCGCCCTCTGGGCCCACAGGCTAATCTCGACCGCCTTTCTCCTACCTCTCTCCAGTCGCGTCGAATAGCCAACAAACCGCAAAAGAGCCCGCTTTGGCCGGCGGGCTCTTTGCATGTGTGACGAACTGAGTGGGTCACCGTGCCCCTACGCCGTGACCGGCACCCCGAGCTTCACAGTCGGCAGTTCGGCGCCGCCGAAGAGGTTCACCACCGCGCCGCCCTGGAGCAGGCTTGAGATATAGACATGGCCAGCGGGCACACGCTCCGTGACGCTTGCGAGAGCGCCAATCGTCATCCCCGCCGCACTGACCTCGATCTGGTCGCCGTCGTGGATGCCAAGGCGGAGGCCGTCCTCTTCGCTTATCTGGATGCGGTCGTAGCGGTGCAGCTTCTCCGCCTCCGGGTGGCGCACTGAAGCGGCGTCGTCGGCGGTGTAGAGGTCCCGCCCGGTGATCACCCGAATGCCGTCGCCTGCCGGGATTGCGTCGACCGGCATCATCGTCGCTTTGGCGCTGGACGGGATTGCAAGTCGGACGCCCTCGCCGATGATCAGGTCGTAGGCGGGCTGGTAGGCGGGATTCGCCCTGACAATCTCGCCAAGGGCGGCATCGGCCGTGGAAGGCAGCGTCACTCCAAGTGCGGCGCCGAGGGAATGGAGGGCGCCCAGGCACTTCACCGCCTCACCGTCCGGTTTCAACGCCGCCGCGAGCCGCTGCACGCGGAAGTCCATTTGGGTGTACGTGCCAACCGCCGTGTAGGGCCGCCCTGCCGCGATCACGACGTTCGCGCGCTTCGCGGTTTCGTGCAGCACGCCGTCGATCACGACAATCGTTTCAATGCTGGCCAACGCCGCAGCAGCGCCGGGCAAGCGCATGGTTACGTCATCGCGGATGACGATCAGACCGGTCAGTCCTTCGAGCGGGTCGGCGCCGCCCACCAGACCGACGCCGATATCCTGCAGCCCGTGGACGTTCACTACCGGCGGCAGGACAGCGAGGTTGTTCGAAGCCTCTGCGCCGAAAAGCGCCACCGCCAGGTTGGCCGCACCGGCCGCCATCGACCCAGCGATCGCCGGGCTAACAGGATTCGGGGCGCAGATGACCAGAGTCTGATCCTTTGCCGCCGACCTCAGGATTTCGGCGGCGGCGGAGATCTTCGGGTCAGAAGATTCGGCGCCGCCTACGGCGCTCGCTAATTGAGCGGCTGCCATTCCCTCTTCGCCGCCGGACGGGCGAATCCAGACTGCAGCAAAATCCACGAGCTCGCTGCGCAGCGCGCCGATAACAATCAGCTTTGCCCTTTCGCGTACACAGGCGTCCTTGATGCGGACGCTGGCGACGTTGTGGCTCTCTTCAAGGTCGTCCGCAATGACGACGATGGTGTGGGCCTTCGGCAGACGCGTAAGGTCGGTGGCCATTCGCCACGTACCCAGGCGCGCTTCCAGGGCAATACGTGTGGCGCGCATCACCGGCCCCAGGGCGCTATCAGCGCTTCCCTTGAATGCCTCAGCGGTGATTCGGGCCGCCAGCCATGCCTCTTCGTTTGTCGCCGCGGCGCCCACGAGAACCCCGACCCTTCCCTTCGTCGCAGCTGCCTTCAACTGCTGGGCAGCGTCCGCGATCGCTTCTTCGATGGACACCGGAACCTGGATGGCGCCGCGCCGCAGAAGATGCTTGCCGAGCCGCTCGCGCGGCTTCAACGAATCGTAGTGGTAGCGCCCGCGGACGCAAATCTGGTCCCCGCTGACCGGATTACCGTTCGCATTCGGCCGAACAATAACGCCCTTTCCGTCAGTCGCGCCGAGGTTAATGCTGCAGCCCACCGCACACGAATCGCAGGTGGTGTTTGTCCATTGGTCCGGCTTCGCTACCCACTTGTTCGGGTGCTCCATTAACGCTGCCGTTGGGCAGACGTCGATGCATGCCCCGCTGAAGTCGCAGTTACTTTCGTCGATCGCGCCGCCCGCGCCAAAAGCGATCTGGGTGTCCCATCCGCGGCCGCTTAGCGTGATCGCTCCCGTATGCCGCTTCTCGTCGCAGGCGCGCTGGCAGCGGGTACAGATGATGCACATCTGGGGGTCGAACTCCATAAAGGGGTTCGCGCGGTCGGCGGGGGGTTGTGGCGCCTGGTAGAACGAGCGCTCCTCCCCCACCCACGGTTCGTATCCAGACATGCCCACCATTTCGCAGGTCGCCTGTAGTTCGCAGCGGTAGTTCTTCGAACAAGTCAGACACCGGTGAGTGACCACGTCGTCGCGCAGGCAGATGTCGCCCGGGTGACAGTGCTCGCGCCGGTGACAGGTCAGGCAGCGGTCGCTGTGGTTGGCGAGGATGATGGAGACAACGGCCTTGCGAGCGTCCTTCACATCCTCAGAATTGGTGGTCACTTTCATCCCGTCCTCGCGCCCCGCGACGCCGCGGGTGCCAAACAACG
>JBDUAL010000220.1:0-4206 GCA_040004685.1 Anaerolineaceae bacterium
GTGCGAAGACCACGGGGATCCTCGGCGGGATCAAAATGCCGAAGGCGGCGAAGGACCCCCGAGAACCCGGCTCAGCCCCCGTTGGCAGAGCGCCGAAGGCCAAACGCACTACCATGCGCGCCCGCCGAGTTAGCTACTGTGGGAGAGGGCTCTCTCACTTCGCGCTGGCTTTGGTCGGCTCCGAGGATGCCTGTCGATTCTGCGGACGGCTTGAAACTGTCCCGCCTGGCGCCACCGATGATGACGAAGCGCACGCCGCTGTTGCTGAGGTCGAGCAGCTTCTCGACCACGGGCCGAAATAGCGCAACCGCCTTGCGTTCGCGCGCTATCCAGAGTGCGCGCTTAACGGGTTCGCACCCAGCCGACTGCGCAGACGGCACGGGGGTGAGGTAGAATCCACACCATACGTTTAGGGACAGGCTAAGCAAACGGCGGTGGCACATCCCAACCGCTGCGCGACCGCCGTCCCGGAGGTGTTTCTTGCCAGTTGAACCAACCACTCTCTCCGTCCGCAACGGAATGTTCAGGGTTCCCGTCTACCGCAAGGGGAAGGGCGCACCGTTGCTCTGGCTTCACGCGGCTGGTGGTCTCAGCAAGGGCTGGACCCCCGAACTCGAGGCACTCGCTCAGCACTACGATGTCATCGCCCCGGTTCACCCGGGCTGGGATGACACCGCCGGTCTAGAACGGATCGACGATATCCATGACATGGTCGTCTACTATCAAGACTTCCTTGACGCGCTCGGATTGGGATCCGTGAACCTCGCCGGGCATTCCATCGGCGGGATGTTCGCGGCTGAGCTGGCGGCCGCTCGCCCGGATATGGTGAAGAAGCTCGTACTGACCTGCCCCGTGGGCCTCTGGATGGACGAAACGCCAGTCGCCGACCTGTTCATCGCCCTCCCCCACGAGCTCCCTGCCCTGCTCTTCGGCGATCTCACCAATCCGATTATTCCGCAGCTCTTCACCCGGCCAACCGACCAGGATGAGCTCGCGAACGCCATGTACCTCCAACTCACGAACTTCTCAGCCACCGGAAAGTTTATCTGGCCACTTCCGGACAAGGGCCTGAAGAAGCGGATACACCGCATTCAATCGCCAACGCTCATCCTTTGGGGGGAAAACGACAGGCTAACGCCGCCCGCCTACGGGACACTCTTCGCGTCGAAGATCGCCAAGTCGCAACTCGCTACGATTCTTGGCGCCGGCCACATGCTCCCCCTCGAAAATACCGAAGCCTGGGCGGAGCAGATCGTCGCCTTCTTGGGCTAGAAGCTCCGTAAGGAGGACACGGTAGCCTCCCTCATAGCTCGATCACCCGGTCCGCAAAGCGCTCGATAAAATAGCGGTCGTGTGTGATGACAAGCGCCGCCCCGTCGAACGACTCAAACGCCGTCTCGAACGCTTCCCGCGAAGGAAGATCGAGATGGTTGGTAGGCTCGTCCAGCAACAGCAGTCCGGGTCCCGTGACCACCAGTCTCGCGAGGGCCAGCCTGCGCCGTTCTCCGTAACTCAACCGCCCGATCGGCGTGCGCAACTGGTCGTGGCCCATCACGAAGCGATGCAGAAAGTTGTACGCCTCAGCTTCCGGCATCGGTACGGCTTTCCGGAGCGCCTCAACGGGCGTCAGAGTGCTGTCCCTGGCGTTGCCTTCCGAGTTGTCCTGCTGCGCCATGTAGCCGATCCCTGGAGACGAGTTGACCGTTATGCGCCCCTCCGAAACGGGATGGTCGCCAAGGATCGCCTTAAAGAGTGTCGTCTTCCCAGATCCATTTAGGCCCGTTATCACCACTCGCTCTCCGCGGTTGACGAAAAACGACAGGTCGCGCACTAACTCGAGCGCTGGGAAGCAGAGCCGGATGTGTTCCGCGGTGAGCACGCGGCTCGCCCCGGAATCCACGGACTGAAAGGCACCGTAGAACCCCTGCGCCGGTCGTTGCGGGCGCTCCAGGTGATCGGTCTCCCGGTGCTCACGCTCGAGGCGCGCCTTGAGCGTTACTGCACGCCGCGCCACCTTTGCCGCTCGCTTGCGGAAGTAGAAGTCGATTGTTTTGCCTTCTATGTTTCGCGAACGCGACTCGATCGCCGAGATCGTGCGCTTCATCTGGCGCTCCTCGCGCTCCTGCAGTTCGTACCGACGCCACGTCTCCTCCGCACGTCGGGCTTTTTCGTCGGCGTACGCGGAGTAGTCCCCGGTGAACAGCTCCGCACTCCCCTTGCTTGGGTCGAGTTCCAGGATTGAGGTCGCACAGGCATCCAGCAGTGTGCGGTCATGGGAAACGATGACGGCCACGCCATCGAATTCTCGAAGGTATTCCTCAAGCCACTTTGTGCCTTTGAGGTCCAGGTGGTTGGTTGGTTCATCGAACAAGACGACCGACGGCTGATGCGCAATCGCTTCGATTAGCCCCAGCTTCGTCAGCTCGCCGCCCGAAAGCTCCCCGGCCGGCGTTTTGGCGAGCAGCGTTCGCAACCCGAGCGTGGCCCGGAGAGACTCCAGATCGCCATACCCGGTCGTTTCCGAAAGCGCCTGGAGTAAGCGATCGAACTCCACTTCCAGTTCGGATGAGGTTTCGACCGCGATGCGGTCTGCAATCTCTGCTACTCGGCTGGCGGTCGTGATTCCGGAAAACGTGAGTGGGAACGCCTCCCCTATCGGAACCGCGGGGTCGCCGCGAAAGCCTTGCCCGAGATAGGCAACGCGTTCCGCCGTCCCCATCTCCACGTGACCTGCATCGGGCGTCATGAGCCCGCCAAGGATCGCGAGGAGCGTCGATTTTCCGCTGCCATTTGGGCCAACGAGGCCGATAACGTCGCCCCGCTTTGCTACCAGCGAAACGCCGCCGAGGATCGTTCGGCCGCCAAGCCGTTTGTGGATTGCTGAGGCTGCAAACACGTGAAGCTCCGGACGGCGACTCCCGCAAATTGCGGAATCGATTCCAGGACCGCGAGCGAAAAAGGAGGCTGGGCGTGAGCGGGAGTCCGTGAGTTCCACACCAGCGCAGGCGGCGAGCGCACCGCAGCGGTCGCCGCTCTGAGTTCGCGCATGGTCCAGAACTAATCTATCAACGGAGACCTCGAGGAGACTTCTGGCAAATCCTAACAGACCATCCCGGCTAACGCCTCTCTCCAATCGATGGATCGGCCCCCTCCCCAGCGCTACGCGCTGAGGAACGCGTCCAACGCCCGCACGGACTCAGGTTCGCTCAATATCGGCGCGTGACCGACTCCAGGGATCTCGACGAGCCGCGCGTTCGGCATCACCTCAACCATCTTCGCGGCTATGGCGGCGTTGAGGACGTCGCTGTTCGCGCCGCGCAGGATCAGTACCGGGGCCGCAATTCCCTTCGCTGCTTCCCACTGATCCATCGTCGGTTGTGGGCCACCGAACTTACGCACAGCGGGGTCCATCTTCCACACGTACATGCCGTTGTCGTCCTTGCGAACATTGGCCCGGGCGAACTCCACCACCTGGTCTTCAGGGAGGTGTTCGACCATCGGCCCGTAGTTCTCGCGGTAGTATTTCAAGACGGCTTTCACATCCGCGAACATCTCCGGAGCATCTCCGACGTAGGCGAAAATGCGCTTCAACCCCGCTGGGTCTATTTCGGGTCCGATGTCGTTGAGGACTACCCGATCCACCCGCTGAGGATACTTCGGGGCGTAGTTCATTGAGATGATCCCGCCCATGGAGGTGCCGATAAGGGTGAACCGCTGTAGCCCGAGCGCTTCGCGGACGGCTTCCAGGTCGCTAACGTACGTGTCCGTCCCATACTCTTCCAGCGCGCCCCAGGCGCTTTCGCCCCTGCCCCGAACGTCCAGGCAGTAGACGTGGAAATTGGCGGCCAAGTGCGCTGCGACAACGTCAAAAACGCGCGCCTGTCCAGCCAGACCGTGGATCATCATCACCGCAGGCAAACCCGGTGACCCTCGGGCGATGAGGTGATGGCGGATGCCATTGGCTTCAACGAAGATATCGCGCGTGGCTATGGGAATCGGCATCAGACAAACTCCAAGTTCTGCTTCCGGTTGGAGCGGGATTGTACATCGAGTGCGACCCTCTAGGGCGAAAGACTGCCGGCTACGGTCGAGCGCCGACCGGCGAAGCCTCCATCAAGCGTGCGCCGGTAACCACGGGACCGTTCGACAAGCAAGAAACAGGAGTAGATCAACCTCGCCCGTTCGGTCGTGGTAGAAATCCATGAG
>JBDUAL010000221.1:0-4175 GCA_040004685.1 Anaerolineaceae bacterium
CCTCGTGATCGACGTGCTGGCGCTGGCGGCGATGCTCAGCCGTATCACAGAGTTCGGCGTGACCCCTAACCGCACGGCGGGGCTCGGACTCAACGTCGTGCTGCTCGCCAACCTGGCGTGGTCCGCGTGGCTCCTGTTGGCATTCCTTCGCGGAAGGCGCCTATTCTCGGACCTGGAGCGCTGGCAGACCGCGTACATTCCCGTGTACGCAGCCTGGGCAGCCATCGTGGTGGTCGTGTTCCCGCCCCTCTTCGCCTTCGCCTGAGGTGCCTGCGACGCGCATAGGGCTTGCCGCGGCCGCGCCGTTCAAGGCGCTGGGCGGATGGAGGATGGCGGTTCCGTCGAATCCGGCGCAGAGCCGAAGAGGCAGGGCCGGGAGCAGCGCGCCCTCCACCGGTCACCGCCACTCGGCCTACTTTCGCCCGCGGGCTCCGAGGGCCGTGGCAGTGAGCCGGACGGCGCCGTCGCCGTGCGCGGCGCGAAGGCTCTCCGTGATGGACTCGCGCAACGCGGTCAGCGTCTCCGGAGGCAAGTTCGCGGCCGCTGCCTTTAACGGTGCAGCCAGGCGGAACATGATCTCCCAGTAGTTCTCGGGAGAGGTGAACTCCCACATTCCGGGCACTGACTCAACGGTCACGTCTTCGAAGCCGCCGGCGCGCAAGACCGATTCAAACTCGCCGGGCGCGGCAAGGCGGAACAGGCCCGGCGCCTTCGGGTCGGCCGGCGGGGGCGGCGCTACCTTTGCAAGCGCGCTGAGGAATGAAGTGAACTGCGGGTTCTTGGCCGGGACGTCCCAGACCGCGAGCGCAAAACGGCCACCCGGCTTCAAAACTCGGGCCATCTCTGAAGCGGCCTTGATCGGATCAGGGCAGAACATCAGGCCAAAGCGGCAAGTCACGACGTCGAAGCTGGCCTCCTCGAAAGGGATGTTTTCGATGTCTACCTCGCGGTGCTCGACGTTGGTCAGGCCTTTCGCAACGCTTAGCCGTTGAGCGGCAGCGACCATCTCAGGCGCGAAATCGGTGGAGATCACCTTCCCGGTAGGTCCCACTCGCCCAGCGGCTGTGAACCCCGGCTGTCCGGTGCCCGAGGCCAGGTCGAGCACCCTCATCCCGGGACCAATGTCGCAGCTCGCGCAAAGCCACTCCGTCAGGTCCCGAGATTGATGCTCGAACCAATCGTCCAGGGCCTCCCAGTCGGTGGCGGCGCCTCCCCAGGTCTTTTTCTGCTGCTGCTTCTGTTCGTCCTTGGTGACCATCACGTTCTCCAGAGAGTTATGCGCCATCTCCATTGGTGGAGAGTCGCGCCATGCGCGGCTCGGGCCGATTGCCCGAGAGTACAGATGCGGTTCGTCCATCGTCAATCTATGCGAGAGAGCCTTCGGGCCGAGGATGAGCGGCGAGAAGAGATAGGGGTTCCGACGCATCCGGCGCGCCCGGTGGCACCGACCATTGAGAGAGCGGAAGTCGAATCGGCGGGGGTGCGCAGTGCAGAAGTGGCGCCGACGAGGTTCCAACCGAAAACCTAGCCCGGAGGATTCGCCGCCGGCTGAAAGAGCTCTATCGGGTTGCCGGAGGGGTCATCGAGCACTGTCTGCGCGCCTCCGGGACCGCGCACGATCTCGTTCCGGAACGGGACACCGGCCGCGCGAAGCTTCGCAGCCTCGGCCTCCACGTCATCGACGATGAGGTGGATACGGTTCCATCCCCCGGGGCCGGGCTGGCGGCCATCGGGCATCGGGCGCCCAGCTGAGCTCCTCTCGCCGCTGAGGTGCAACACCAGGTTCCCGCGCCGCACCGAAGCGAACGCCGGCGGGTAGTCCGCTTCGACCGAGAAACCGAGATGCGCTGTGTAAAACGCGACGGACGCGGACACGTCATTGACCATGTAGCGCACGTAGACCGTGTTATCCAAGAGAAAACTCCTTCAGTTGTTGGGGACGGGGTGGCGTGAGGTGGGCGGCGTGGGCAGCCAGTTCGATGAACGGCCGCAGGCGGAGCATCACCTGATCGCGCGTCCAGCGGTAGGCGTCGAGACGTTCCTCCAGGGCTCCCTTCACTTCGGCCGGGTCGTCCAGGCGCCAGTGAAGAGCGTTATGGGGACCGGCAAGGGCCGGGCACCGTTCGCGCGCCGAATCCGCCAGGGTGATCACATATTCGAAGCTGCGATCAAAAAACTCATCGATCGACTTTGCCCGTCCCTGGGACCAGTCGATCCCGTCTTCGGCGAGCACTCGGACGGTGCCGTCGCTCACCGGCTTGGGGGCGAAACCGGCGGATTGTGCTTCGAACGCCGTCCCGCCGTGGCGCGTGAGCAACGCCTCCGCGATTTGGCTGCGGCCAGAGTTGCCGTTGCAAAGGAAGAGGACGGAAATCGGCGCCACAGCCGATGCGGCGCGCGCGACCAACCCCGAGCGTGTGCTCTCTATGGTCGCCTCCAGGTCAGTCAACTCCCAATCAAGTCGTTCCAGCTCGATGCGCTGCCGCCGGAGGGCGTGATGATGGTACGCGAGCGCGGCCGGGACTTCCGGACCGGCCGCGCCTCGTTCAATGCAGAGCCTCGCCAGCCTGCCCGCTTCCGCCGGGGAAAGCCCTACCCGGCGCAGCGTTGTGACGAGCTGGAGGAGGCGCAAATCGCCTTCCGAATACTCGCGATAGCCATTCTCCTTTCGCGGCGCCGCAGGCAACACTCCCACGGTTTCGTACCAACGCACTCCAGAAGGCGAGAGACCAGTCCTGCGAGCAAGCTCCGAAACGTTCACGACCCAACCGTACACTTTGCAGCCACTGCAAAGTCAAGCGTCGCCTTGGAGATTTCCCTTAGCCTAACGCCTTCCAGTAGACGTACGTGTCGCACGGGCTCCCGTCCGGGTTGAGCGCGTAGTTGGGGATGCGGCCGACGAGGTTCCAGCCAAGACGTTCGTACAGGCGCGCGGCATCGTCCGAGGCGGTATCGAGCACGAGGAGCGTCTTGCCTTCGACCATCGCCACCCGTTCCGCTTCGCGCATCAGCAGCTCGCCCACGCCCGACCGGCGGGCGCGGCGATGGACGAGCAGCTTCGCGATGTCGGCACGGTGCGGCTGATTCTCGGGCTGCGCGAGAACCAACTGGACAGTGCCGTTGGCCACCCCATCGATGTCGCGCGCGACCAGCAAGGCTCGCTCCCCGCGGGACACGCCAGCCACCACGCTCTCCCAAAATGAGACTGCTCGTTCGCGCGAGAGGGGCGCGAGGAAGCTCACCGATGCGCCCCCTTCGACAGCGTCAATGAGGACCTCCGCGAGCGCGGGGACCGCGTCCGTGGCCGTTCGACCGGTCACCCGTTCGACCCTCCAGCCCGTGTTGCCAGTCATGCCATCGCCTCGATCACGTGGGTACTCCGCACGCCCTGCGCCGGGATTAGTGACGGCTTCAGAACGCCGCGCGCCCGATCGTGCACAATCGTCGCCGGGTGGACGGCGAGAGACAACTCAACACCCGTTGAGTTCGCGCGCCCGTTACCCTTCGCAGCAATGACGTCCCGTGGAGAGTGCACATGAGCGCCCGTGCGACCGCGATTCTCGCGCTGCTCGCAGCGGGGGCGGCGCTTGCGCTCACGTTGTACGTGGGCGTCGAGAAAGCGCCATTGGCCGGCGACGCGTGGCTGACGCGGCAGCTGCAGTCGGCCGACTGGTTCGCGCGGCCCGCTGAAGCCATCAACTGGGTCGGCGATTGGGTTGCGTGGCCGTTCACGCTCGTGTTCCTCATGGTAGTTTTGGGCCCGCGTGTATGGAAAACGCTTGCCGTGCCGGCGCGCGACTACCGTGCTGCCGTCCTGGCACTGACGCTCCTCGTCCCGCTCAGCGCGCTCAACAGTCTGCTCAAGCGCCTCGTGCAGTCACCGCGTCCGCTGGCGGCGGATGGCGTGACTGTGGACTACTTCCGCGATTCGTACGGATTCCCCAGCGGGCACGTCTTCCACGATGTGCTGCTGTTTGGGGCGATGGCCATCTTCGCGCCGCTCTGGCTGCCGCGCCGCCTGGTGTGGCCGGTGCGAACGGTGCCGCTCGCGGTCATCGTTTTGGCTGGTCCGTCGCGAGTGTTCGTGGGGGCGCATTGGCCCAGCGATACGGTCGGTGGGTATCTCTGGGGAAGCGCGTCGCTGCTCGCGGCACTGGCGTTCGGCAGGTGGTTGG
>JBDUAL010000222.1:0-4173 GCA_040004685.1 Anaerolineaceae bacterium
CACGACCATCTTCTAAAGGCCCCCACAGGATTCGGCGCGCTCTGGCAAGCGGTCGAGTTCCTTCTCGCGCCACACCGGGAGGTCGCGATTGTCGGCGAGCCGGCGGCGCGCCAACCGCTCGAAGCGGAGGTCGCCCGCGAGTTTCGTCCGTGGTTCGCCATCGCGCCCTCCGTGGATGGCCAGGGGTTGCCAATGTTCGCGGGTCGCGAAGCTGGTGGGTCTGCCCTGGCCTACGTTTGTGAAGACATGGTTTGCCAGCTGCCAGTGGACAATGCAGTGGCCCTTCGAGCGCAGTTGGCGCACTGAGCGTCAGGCGAACACTTCTTCGACGGGCGTGATGGTGACTCGTGCTGGGTCAATGCCGAGCACCAGGGCTCCGATGATTTGGTCTTCGGCGAGCAACTCTGCTGATCGCTCCCCATCGTAGGAGATCGGGCTGAACGCACCGGACGTGAGTTCGGCTCTGAGCGCCTCGGCGTTCCCCGCAACCATGACTGCGGTTAGGTTCGTGCCTGAGAGGTGCGCTCGAATTGCGTCGTTGACATCGTCAACGGTTAACGTCGCAAGCTGAGCGCGCATCCAACCAGTGAACTCGGGAAGGCCGTACCAGTGGCTATCGAGCGCGTAGCCGAGTTGCTGATCCTGGGTTTTTGTCATCACAAAGACGTTCTTGTTGAGGTACTCGCGGGTCGCCTCGAATTCATCGTCGGTCAAGCCGTTCGCGATGAGCGCGCGAAGTTCGAACAACCCGGCCTTAAACGCGAACACCGCCTGCTCCGGACGGACCGGACGTACCCAGATTTCGAAGATCTGCGCCCTGCGGCCGAGGTTCGGATCCGGGAAGAACTGATACATGCCGCGCGGAAACGCTTCGATGTAGGCGAAGTTCCCGTAGTTCATACCGCGCACTTCGCGGATTCGCTGGTAGAGGCGTCCGTTCGAAGCGCGATGTTCGCCGAGCCATGCTCGCGCCAGCCAGAGTGCGGCGAAGTCTGGATGGCTACGCGTCACTGCGATTCGATGTCCGAACGAAATCGCCACCGCTCGGGTGTCTTTCTGCACGATTTGGACGTTGATGCCGTTGGTCTCCTGATTCGGGAACCGCGTGACGCCCGCCGGTTCGCCCGCGGGGAGTTTGGAGATCTGGGCGTTGAGCGTATCAGTGAAGGGCTCTGGCACATCACCGGCCAGGCCCACCGTCAGTCGCGCCCGCGTGTAGTTTTTGCTCACAAACGCACGTACGTCCTCAACAGTGAGTGCGGCAATGGTCGCTATCGTCCCCAGCGTGGGGTGACCGTAGGGAGTGCCTGCGAAGAGAAGTTCTTGGAGCCGCTCTTTCGCGAGCTCCTCTTCGTTGTTCCCGCGAAGATCCTGGATCAGGGCGTTGGTCTGACTCGTCTTCAGCCGTGCGAAATCGTCCTCACGAAAGCCGGGTTCCGTAAGTTGAGGCAACGCGATGGCCGCGAACCGCTCCAGCGTGTCGCGGTGCGAGACTCCCGTGAAGGTCGTCATCTCCCGGTCGACGCGGACGCCAAAGCTTGCCGCGATGGGGAAAAGCGCGCGGTTGATCTCGTCGATTCTGAACCGCGTGCTGCCGGCTTCGGCCACCATGGAGGCTGCAAGCTGCGCAAGCCCTTCCTTGCCCGCGGGGTCGAAGGCGGAACCGGTTTCGAAGAGAAGCTTTACTCGCACCAACGCTGAGGCGCTTGGTAGGTGAACGGTCGGCGGAGCGCTGCCTTTGGCAATGGTGGACGCGACGAGTGGAGGCGCGGAGGTCATCGATTCGGGTAATTCATCGCTAGCGAGCGTGGCGACCACCATGTTCGACTCGCGGATGTACGAAAGCGCGACCCGCTTCAGGTGATCGGGCGTAAGCGAGTCATACGTCGTGTACAAGTCGTTCAGCGTTTCGAGCGACCGGTGGAAGCGTACGAACCGCGCAAGAGTAGCGGCGATCGCCTCTGAATTGTCTAGTGTGCGGACGAATGCATAGCGCGTGTGGCCCTTCGCATCGGCGAGTCGTAACGGGTCGACCATGGTGTGTGGAAGAGCCGCAAATGCCTCGGCGATCTGCCCTCGCACGTAGGCCATCTTTCCCGGATCGCTGACGCGGGCAAAGACAGTGAAAAGCCCGGGATCCTGTGATGCGGGCAGATAGGGAAAGAGTTCATCCGCCACCTGCTCCCGCTCGACAAGGCGTTGGTAGAGTTCCGAGGTCTCCCCGAACGTCAGGTCGAGCAGCACATCGAGAGCGGCGAACTCCGGATTCGATTCGGAAAACGCCGGGCCGTGGAAGCCAATGCTCACCCAGGGGAGAGTGGAACTGGTCCAAGCGACATGCGCCAGGACTGGATGCGTCGCCGTTGGCTCGCGGGGAATTGCTTCGATTTCGCCACTGCCGGCAAACCACCCGCCCCAGTGCTTTTCGACGAGCGCCGCCGCTGCCTCGAGGTCGAGGTCGCCTGCGAGGATCACTGTGGTGTATTCCGGCCGGTACCAGCGTTCGAAGAAAGTGCGCGAGTAGGCGAATTGGTTCGGCATATCCTCGATATCGCGGATGAAGCCCATGGTGGTGTGCTTGTACGTGTGGGTGGCATACGCGTGGTCGCGTTGCACTTCAATGAGCTTGTTCAGCGGGTCAGCACTGTTCTTGTTGTATTCGCCCAGCACGGCGCGTGCTTCGGTTTTGAAGTCGTCTTCGGAGTACGAGAGATTCATGAAGCGGTCGGCTTCGAGCTCCAACAGCTCCTCAAGATCTTCGCTGGCGCAGGTAACGTGGTAGTTGGTGTAGTCGTCTGTGGTGTAGGCGTTCTGACGAGCGCCGGTGCGCGTGATGGCCCGTTGATAAGCTTCGGTGGGATATCGTGCGGTGCCACGGAACATCATGTGCTCGAAGAAGTGGGCGAAGCCGCTCTTTCCGGCTTCAACTTCGTTGCGTGACCCGGTCTGTACGGGGATTTGCAACGAGACGAGGTTCGGGAAGCCTGTGTTGACGACGATGACCCGCAGCCCGTTCGCCAGCGTCCGCTCGAGAGCCGGAAAGGGAAGGATCGAATTAGAGGGATTTGTTGGAGATGGCTGGGGCATCGGTGAGGGCAACTCCGGTGCTCATGTGCTCCCAGTCACGGGCTTGCGGTTGCTTTTCGAGACTGAGGTTGAACTAGAGTACCGCCTTGAAGGAGAAGAGTATGCCGGGGCAAAGAAAGAGGGCGGGCCGAAACGGTCCACCCTCTCAGAGCCTACGCTCTTAGGACTACCACTGAATGGTCCTAAGCACTAGGCACCTCCCGAATTACCAGTTGTTTCCCAACCGGTCAGTATTTAGTACGCCTGGTGGACATAGGGTGTCAAGCAGGTAGACGCAGATTTCCTTAACAAATCTTCAGGCGCGCACCGGCGCTACACCCCGTCTGGGGTCTCGCGCCGGTGGATGCTCAGGCCCAGTTGCCAGTCTTCCATAATCCCTTCGGCGAGCGGGCGGCGTTCGTCAGCAGGCATCTTTCCGCGCCAAACGGACTCTGAGAGTCGGGCCACTTCGTTGGCGCCAAGCTGGTGTTCGGCGTCAGCGAGCTCTTCGGTGAGCGCTGCCTGGTGCTGCATTACCCGGTCCTTTGTGATTTCGCGCAGCTTCCCCTGGGCGGCTTGCCATGCTTCATCGTGCGATAGCGGCGGGAGGCGACGGTCGTGAAGCAATCGGGCGCGCGCGACCACTGGATCGTCGGGAGCTTGAAGGTAGAAGTCTTCATCCCGTAGCCAGCGTTCGAAAATCTCACGGCCTACTGCACTGCCGAAAAGCGCAGGCGGGTGGTGCCGAAATCGCGGCCGGAGGTGTGGATAGCGGAGCAGCACCGCGAGAAGAGTGTCTTCGGGCGAGAATGCTTCTCGTGGTGCTGCAACCGGTCGCGTGCGGCCGGGCAGCCCCTGGCGAATTCGTTCGAGAACGGCCCCTTCGCCGACGCCAAGGTGACGGGCGACCCGCTGGACGTACTTGGCGCGCTCTATTGGGTCGCGCACGGCGAGCAGCACCGGCCGGAGCTTGTCCACGATCTGGCGAGCGTCGCTGGGAGACTGGGGCGTGGCCGGACCCATAAGTCGGCGGAGAAGAAACTCGGCGTACGGGGCTGAGCCATCGATCGCTTCGCGCCAGGCCTCGGGGTCATCCCGCGCGATCTC
>JBDUAL010000223.1:0-4161 GCA_040004685.1 Anaerolineaceae bacterium
GTCTCCTGCGGACGCAGTGCCGACAGCCCGCGCTTCGTAGACGATTACTACGACCCCGGGTTCCGGACGCGTGAAGACGCCGACGAGCGCGAGGTCGGTCACTTCGAGGTTCGCTTCCTCCAACGTCTCGCGCGTGGCCGCCTCTTCGGCGGTTTCATCGACGTCCATGTAGCCGCCGGGGAACACCCAGCTGCCGATCCGGGGTTCGATTGCGCGGCGCACAAGCAGAATTTGGCCGTCTTCGCGCACCGGGATTGTGCCCGCGACCGGGCGAGGGTTGATGTAGTGGACGAAGCCGCAATCCAAGCAGACCAGCCGACGCTTTGTGTCCCCCTCCGGGACGGCCGTTGTCAGGCGCTGGCCGCAATGCATGCAGTAACGGCTAAAGGCGTGGGGATGGCTCGTGCTCATGGGATCAGCTTACTCACTCAATTGCTTTCGCAGGTGCCGGGCAGCGGTGAGACGCCTTAGCGTTGCGACGGGGCTTGCACGCCGAGCGATTCGGGGCCTTCGATCCAGGACTCTCCGTCCTCCCAGACTTCTTTTTTCCACACGGGCACACGCCTCTTGATCTCGTTGACCAGCCAGTGGCCGCCCTCGAACGATTCTGCCCGGTGGCCACTGCTTACGGCGATGAGCAGGCTCGTTTCGCCGATCTCCAGGCGGCCCGTGCGATGCAGCACGGCGACATCTTCGAAGCCGAAACGGAGGACCGATTCTTCCGCGATCTCGAGCATCACCTTTTCGGCCATCGAGGGGTACGCTTCGTAGTCGAGGAAATGGACGCTGCGCCCGAGGTTGTTGTCGCGTACCACCCCCAGGAAGACGTTGATCGCCCCCGCCGACGGGCTGGCAACCGATGCAATCGCCTCTGCGGGATCGAGGATTTCGGCGGTCACACGAATCAGCATTGGTTAGCCTCCAGAAACAGGTGGGATAAGCGCGAGGGTGGAGTGAGGTGTGACGGTGTCCTGTTCGCGTGCGTACTCCTCGTCGAGGGCGTACATCAGGTTCGGCACAAAGGGCGCGATCGATGGGTATTGAGCAAGGATTGCGTCACGCGCAGAAGCCACGGTCGCCGGTTCGTCCAGGCTCAGTGTGAACCTGCGCGTACCCGCACGCTCAGCAACGGAGGCGAAAAGCAGGACGGTGATTTCCACACTCGCATTGTAGGCGACACCCCCAAACGGTGGGCGCGGTAGACTGCCGCGATGCTGAGGAAGTTTGGCGAAGCGGCTCAGGATCTCCTCTACCCTAAACGCTGCGTCAACTGCGGCGAGTTTGGGATGCTTCTCTGCGAGCCGTGCCGTGACGGCATGGAACCGGCCTCAGGCCCAGGCCGCTGCCCGCATTGCCGGGCACAATGGGACGGAAGCGGCAACTGTCCTCGTTGCTTCGGGCTACAGGCGATCGAGGGCGTCCTTGCGGCGGTCGAGATGAGCGGCGCCGCCCGGCAACTCGTTCACGCCCTGAAGTACCAGTACGTACGGCGAGCGGCTGGTCTTATGGCGGGGCAGATGCTCAGCGCGAGCGAGGGACGCCGGTTCGACGCGCTATTCCCAGTTCCGCTGCACCGTTCCCGACAGCGAGAGCGGGGTTTCAACCAGTCTCAGTTGTTGATGCAAGCCGCAGGCTGGGCGCAACCACCTGGCAGTCTTCGGCGCACCAGGAACACCAGCCGCCAGGTGGGTATGCACGAAGGCGAGCGGCGAGCCAACGTTTCGGGCGCGTTCGTCTATCGGGGACCGCTGCTGAACGGGCTGAGCGTCGCGATCGTTGATGACGTGGTGACCACCGGAGCCACTGTGCAGGAGTGCGCGATCGTTCTGAAGGACGCCGGAGCGCGTGAGGTGTGGGCGGTGGCATTCGCGCGGGCGAGCTACAAGGTCGGTGTGCCAAGCGTCGGGATACCGGACTGATTGGGCCCCCCGGGGCGAGCGAACTCAGGCGCCCGGGTGGTTCATCCCCTCTTTACGCTCGGTGCGTAGAATGCGAGATGCCGCTGGATCGGTTCCGGCGATTTTCAACGCGGAGCACTGATTGGCTTCCGGAGCCCTCACCCTTTCTCCATCTGCGGCCGATGCCGCGCAGGTGCTCGCCTCCGTCCGCAGCGAAGTCCACCGCGTCATTGTCGGCCAGGACACACTCATCGATCGGCTGCTGGTGGGGATGCTCTGCCACGGGCATGTCCTGGTGGAAGGCGTACCGGGACTGGCCAAGACGCTCACCGTATCCACGCTTGGCGAGGCGCTGGACCTGAAACACGTTCGCATCCAGTTCACGCCAGACCTGCTCCCGGCGGATCTCATCGGGACCGAGGTGTTTAGCCCTGCCGATGGCAAGTTCACCGTGCGGAAAGGTCCCCTGTTCGCGAACATTGTGCTCGCCGACGAGGTGAATCGCGCTCCGGCCAAGGTGCAGAGCGCTCTGCTGGAGGCGATGCAGGAGCGGCAGGTGAGCATCGGCGGCGAGACGTTCCCTTTGGATGAGCCGTTCCTTGTGATGGCGACGATGAACCCGATCGAGCAGGAAGGCACATATCCGCTGCCCGAAGCACAGTTGGATCGGTTTCTCCTCCAGGTCCGGGTGGACTACCCGACCCGTCCCGAAGAGCGCCAAATCCTTGAGATGAGCCTCAACGGTTCACTCCCGAAGGTGCGCCCAGTCGCCTCGCGAGAGGCGCTTGCGGCGGCGCGGCGGGCGGTTTCAGAGGTAGCACTAGATGACGCACTGAAGGATTACATCGTTCAAATGGTTTACGCGACGCGAAAGCCGGCGGCTTACCGGATGCCCGAACTCGCCTCGCTGATCGCGTTTGGGGCATCGCCGCGAGCATCCATAGCCCTTGCCCAGTCGGCCAGGGCCCACGCCTTCCTCAACGGTCGCGCCTACACCACGCCGGACGACGTAAAGGAGCTTGCCCACGATGTCCTCCGCCACCGCATTGTTACCACCTACGAAGCCGAGGCCCAGGAGCTGACGACTGATGATCTGATCGACCGGGTGCTCGAAGGCATCGATGTCCCCTGACGGGCTGAGGTAGCAGGATGCGCAACCCGTTACGCCGCGCCGTTGATGCTCCTGCCAAGACGGAGCCGGGCGGAAGGCAGCGCCGGGACGGTCCCGGCGCTATTCCCCCGGAGATGCTTGACCGCGTTAAGGCGATCGAAATTAAGGCGCGACGGTTGGTGAATGACCTCTTCCTGGGCGAGTACCACGCGGTCTTTCGCGGCCGTGGGATTGAGTTCGATGAGCTTCGGCCGTACGTGCCAGGAGACGACGTGCGCTCCCTGGATTGGAAAGCGATGGCCCGCACTGGTGTGCCCGCGATTCGGAGGTATCGCGAAGACCGTGATTTGACGGTGCTGTTCGTCGTTGACGTGAGCGCTTCGCAGGGTGTGGGCGCGCTCGCGCGGACGAAAGAGGACCTTGCGGCCGAACTCTGCGCCGTCCTGGCGCTGGCCGCGATTCGTAACAAGGACAAGGTGGGGTTGCTGTTATTCGCGAGCAAGCCGGAGCGCTATGTGCGGCCCGCCGGCGGCTCGACTCATGTCCTGCGGGTGGTGCGCGAGGTGCTCTGGGCGCAACCAGAAACCCAAGGGACGGACATCGGCGCGGCGTTGGAATATCTGACCAGCGTGCAGAAACGGCGCGCAACCGTGTTTCTGCTGTCCGACTTCCTCACCGGCGGCTACTCGCGGCAGCTGCGAGCAGCGGCGCGCAGGCACGACATCATCGCGCTCCGCGTCCGGGAGCCGCTCGATGAGGCACTCCCGGACGTTGGCATCATTCGCCTGACAGACGCCGAGTCCGGGCTGCCGGTGGACGTTGACACAGGCAACTCACACGTTCGCGAGACGTATGCCGAAAGTGTGCGTCTGTTGGACGACGATCGGAAGCGGCTCTTTGGGTCGCTCAGCGTCGATGAGATCCGCGTGGCAGTGGGCGAGGACTACGTCCCGGCGTTGCTAGCCTTCTTCAAGCGGCGCGGCGTGGCGGTCGCCTGATGGCGCGCGTCTTTTCCTGGCTGGCGGTGGCCCTGCTCCCCCTCCTGGTGGTCTCGACTGCTGGGGCCGATGACGGTGACACGGCGACGCTGGCACGCCCCTCGTGGACAGTCGGCGAGCAGGTGGCCTTGCGGCTTGAAGTGAGTACCGTGGT
>JBDUAL010000224.1:0-4151 GCA_040004685.1 Anaerolineaceae bacterium
TGTAGGCCGAGGCTTTCGAGGCGAGGAAGATCGCCGTGCCAGCCATGTCCGACGGTTCGCCGATGCGGCCCAGCGGATTGGTCGCCCGGATATTGGCACCGAAGGTGCGCAGCGTCTCGGCCATCATCTTGCTTTCGAAAGGGCCTGGTGCAATCGCATTGACGATGATGCGCTGGGGCGCCAGCTGATGCGCCATCACCCGCGTCATGTGGTGGACCGCGGCCTTGCTCGCCGAATAGGCGTACGTCTCCTGCGCTGGGACCTGGATGCCATCGATCGAGCCGATGTTGATCACCCGGGACGGGCTTGCATCGCTGCCCGCTTTCACCAACAACGGCGTGAGGAAACGCGTCAGGTGGAATATGCCCTTCACATTGAGGTTCATCACCTTGTCGAAGGCATCATCCGGGTAGTCGGCCAGCGGCGCGCCCCAGGTGGCACCGGCGTTGTTGACGAGGATGTCGAGCTGCGTTTCGCGGGCAGCGATTGCGTCCGCGAGACCCTTTGCGCCCGCTTCGGTACCGAGGTCGGCGGGCAGTGAGATGCAGGCGCCAGACTTCGAAAGTTCGGCCGCGACCGCATCACAGACGTCTGCCTTGCGGGAGGAGATGTACGTCTTCGCTCCCGCCTCAACGAACCCACGCGCGATCATCAGGCCAATGCCGCGTGAACCGCCGGTGACCAGCGCCACCTTACCCTTGATCGAAAACAGGTCTTCCATGTTCTTCCCTCACCGCGATGTGCGGGCATTGTTACGCGTAGGCAGGTGAGAGGGTAGCAAGCGGTGGAGAATGTCGAGCCGCATCACCCGCGCGCGTGCTCTTCGATCTAGCCAAAGAGGTCGCGGATCTCGATGGCGGGGCCGTCGTCGGGCTCGATGCGACGCAAGTCTGCGAGTTCGGCGGGAGAGTGGCGAATGTTCCATGCTGAAGTCGGCGCCCCCCGGCTCCGCACCACGTTCGGCTACACTGTGGGGCGAATGAACCTGCGCGGCCGCTGGGAAGCGATCCTGTCCTCTTGGGCCGGTCTAGCGATAACCGCCGGGGTGTACGCGTGCCTCACGGTCCTTCTTGTTTGGCTGTTGGACGAGCGGCACATCCTTCAGATCGCTCTCCTGTACCTTCTCGTTTGTCTGGTATCGGCTGCCATCTGGGGATACCGCGTTGGTCTGCCGTCGGCAATCGTTGCGGACCTTTTGGTGAACTTCTTCTTCGTCCAGCCCCTCCACGCCTTCACCGTACAAGACCCTTCTCAGGCCGTGGCGCTCGTCCTGTTCCTCGCGGTCGCGGCAGTCGGCGCGGGAATGCTCGAACTCCTGCGTCGGCAGGTAGCCGTCGCGGCGGCGAGCCAGGCGGAAACAGCCGTGCTCCTGGACCTCTCGAAGCAGGCCGCGGAAGCCGTTTCGCCACAGGACGCAATGAACCGGTTGTGTATGGCGATGGCTCGTGCGGTCAAGGCGAGAGGGTGCGCGATCCTTCGTCATGATTCAACCTGGACCGTCGTTGCCGCCTTCGGAGACGACTCGCTCAACCGGGAGGAGAGCCACCTGGCCGCGGAGTCGTTGCGCGCCGGAGAAGTCGTCCGCTTCGGCAGCGCGGTACGGGGCAGAGTCCGTTCGCAGCCCGGCAAATACGGCGAACGGAGCCTGACCTTCGTGCCATTTCGACGTCAGGGAGAAGGCGTGCTCCGCTTCGATGGCACAATTCGGCCGCCTGCGCGCGTAGATGAGGATCGGCTGTTGCTCGTTTTCGCGGACGAGGCAAGCCTTGCGCTGCACCGCGCGCGACTCGCCAGAGAGGCTCAACGAATCGAAGCGCTCCAGCGCGCGGACGAGTTCAAGACGGTCTTGCTTTCGAGTGTGTCTCACGATCTGCGGTCGCCCCTTACAGCGATAAAAGCCTCGGTAGGGAGCTTGCGCGACCACTCGGTCGATTGGACATCGGAGGATCGCGAGTCGTTTCTCGAGGCGATCGATTCACAGACAGACCGGCTTACAACCACCGTCTCGGCGCTGCTGGAGATGAGCCGCCTCGAAGGGGGGGTCGTTCAACCGAGGCTGGAGCCGATCCAGGTGCGATCGTTACTGGAGGAGGCAGTGCGGGCTGCCCGCTCAAGCCTCGATGGCCGCAAAGTGCGCGTTCGGGCGGACGGCGCTCTCTGGCTACGCGGAGACTACGGCCTCATCCTCCAGTCTCTGGTCAATCTGCTTGCGAATGCCGGGAAGTACTCGGTCTCCGGGGGAGCAATCGACGTCGCTGGAGAGAGCATCGGGGGGCGTGTTCGCATAGCAGTCGCGGACGCCGGCCCCGGCGTTCCGCCAGCGGAGCTTCCTCACCTCTTCGAGAAGTTCTACCGTGGGTCAGGAGCTAAACGCGTGGAAGGGACGGGACTCGGCCTGTCGATCGTGAAGTCGATGGCCGCCCTGTGTGGAGGGTCGGTCCAGGTGCAGTCCAGCGAACGCGAGACGACGTTTTCGATCAGCCTTCCCGCCGTCAGCGCTCCCCCCACGTGAGCGGCGCGCGCGTCCTGGTCGTGGATGACGACCCCGCGATCCTGCGGGCGGTCGGCCGAGCGCTGGCTGGGCGCGGGTACGCAGTTTCGAGCGCCGCCGACGGTGCTTCTGCGGTCGAGAGCGCTCGGCTCGTTCAACCTGAGGTCATCCTCCTGGACTTGGTCCTACCAGACACTGACGGGATTGTCGTTTGCCGCCAGATTCGCGCATTCAGCGACGTTCCAATCATCGTCCTCAGTGCGGTAGAGGAGGACGCCAAGAAGGTGGAGGCGCTGGACGAGGGCGCGGACGACTACCTGACGAAGCCGTTCAGCATGGAAGAACTGCAGGCGCGCATCCGGGCGGCGCTTCGGCGCACGGCAAGCCACCCCGGCTCGGCACAGCTGACAGCGGGGAACGTGGCGCTGGACATTGAAACCCACGCGCTGACAGTGGACGGTCAGCAGATTCACCTCACGCCGAAAGAATTCCGGCTGCTGCAAGAATTGCTCCAAAACCAGGGGAGACTTCAGACCCAGCGGCAACTGCTAACCCGAGTTTGGGGCGTGGAGTACATCGACGATACGCACATCCTGCGCACCTTTGTCCATCAATTGCGACGCAAGCTGGGTGCGGTTTCCGCGGAAGCCGCGGCGCTCATCGTCAATGACCCTGGTGTGGGCTACCGGATCGAGAAATCCTGACTGTTTCCTGACTGACACCGTCCCTTCGGATGACAGCTTCCGGACGCGCGCCGGCTAACCCTTCGGCCATGGTCAAGCACGTTTCGTACACACAGGCGAATTACACAACGTCGGAAGACTGCGTGAGCGGAATCCGCGAATACGTTGACCTGGGTTGGCGCGTTTCGCAGATTCGCGGGACGCGTCACGGCCCATTCGCGGTGCTGTTCCGCATGGACGGTAAGTACGACGGGCCAGACGACCGGCTTGAGCACGCCCAGGCGGCGTGCGGAAAGTGTCCGGACATGAGCGGCCGTGGGGCCTCGTGTCTTCATGGGCGGGGCCGGTTTTGGTCTTCGAAGCGAATCTGAGGAACCGTTTTGGCCTGATTTCCGACACTGTGACGAAGGGCGTGGGCTGATTCGAAGCCCTTTCCGCAAGTGCGAAACGATTCTAGGTTGGGAGATTGGAGCGCACGGAACGTTGCCAAAGACATGCCGATAGACCCCTCACCACACTTCAAACCAGCCACAGATGTTCGTGGCCGCATCTCCCGCTACCGGGTGGAGTTGCCTCACGCGGGGATTGTCGAGACCGAGACGGGCCGCTTCGAGGCAACGACCTATGCGCAGCGCCGCTCGGGTTGGACCGGGCGCTACCTTGAAGTGCGCGACCGCGTGCTCGGAGCGACGCTCTCGAATGCGCGCCTCGAAGGTGAACGCCTCAGCAAGATCAAGGCCCTGGCGGTGTTCTCTTCGGATGCGATCTCGTCGGTAGCGTACGCGCCGCAGGAGATCCTCTTTGTCCTCTTGCTTGCCGGGACGGGCGCGATGAAGTGGTCGCTGCCGATCGCCATTGCGATCACGCTTCTCCTCACCATCGTTGTCGCCAGCTACCGCCAGACAGTGCGCGCATACCCCAACGGCGGCGGCGCGTACATCGTCGCGCATGAGAACCTCGGCATCGGCGCCGGCCTG
>JBDUAL010000006.1:0-14053 GCA_040004685.1 Anaerolineaceae bacterium
GTCTCTGTAAATTCTGCCGAAATGTGGGGCGAAACATCTACACTTCGGAGGGGACGCCCCTACCACGGGGCGGACTCGCCTACCTCGCCGGAACCCTGTCGAACGTCGCAACGCGGCGCCTAACGCAGCTTTCCGAGAAAGACGGCCTGCAACGGGCCGCCGTGGACGCCTCGCGCTTTCACTTTTTTCGTCTCGGCATGGAAGCCGGCCGCGCCCAGGCGCCGCTCGAACGCCGCGTCCGTCCTTACTGCCCAGATCGCCAGCATGCCGCGCACCTTCAACGCACGCGCGATCGCTGCCAGGCCGTTGCCGGTGTACAGCCAGCCGTTCGAGTTCTGCGTCCAGGAGTCGGGTCCGTTGTCCACATCCAGGAGGATCGCGTCATACCGGTTGGGTGGGCTAAGCCGAATCACGTCGCGCACATCTCGTACGTCCACCGTGGTCCGGGGGTCTTCCAGCGGGCGCCCGGCGAGGTCTGCGAGCACTCCACGATTCCACTCCACTACCTGTTGTAACAACTCGGCCACCACCACCTCGCCATCGTGCGGGAGAAGGTTCAGGGCGGCCCGCAGGGTGTAGCCCATGCCCAACCCGCCCACGAGCACGCGCTTCCTCTTCCGTGCCTCGCCTAACGCCAGGGATGCGAGCGCCTCTTCCGACCCATGCATGCGGCTGACCATCAGGTCGTAGCCGTCGGCAGCGATGACGTACTCGCCATCGTGGCTGCGCAAAGTCAGTTTCGAACCATCAGGCAGTTCAGCTTGATCCAGGGTTACCCACGGTTTCACACCAATAAGGATGGGCAGACCGTGCCTACCGTGCCAACCCAACGCGCCGTAGCCGGCCTCAGGTTCGCTACGCGGCGGCGCTCCGGTTCATTCGCGAAAGAGCCGCCTTCAGCTTCGAACCGACGCTCCCGTGCTCCGTGGGGAGCGCCTCACCACGAACTTCGGATCGACGGTCAATGCGCTCCGGCGAGACTTCGATCCGCCGTGCCATTGCCAAAATGCTCTGGCTCGCGGGCGAGGTTGGGTTAGCCATTACGGCCGGCTTTCCAACTTGCGAGGCTTTGCGGATCGCCGGGTCGTAGGGCACCTTCCAGATTGAGTCCCGTTTCAGGCTCGGCACCAGATCGATCGTGTTGATCCCGGTGTCCGGCGAAGTACAGTTCGCTACGATCAACGAACGCTCGCCGGCCGCCCCCTCTTCGAGGAGAACATCCAGGAGCAGCGCCGTGTTCTTCACGCTCGAAAGTTCAAGGCTCGTCACGATCAGGATGTTGTCCGCCAGGTCCATAGCCGTCGCCACAGCGTCGCTAAAAGCGCCCGGCGTATCGAGGATGACGTAGTCGTAAAGCGCGGCTGCCGTTTCTACGAGTGCTTCGAGCTGTTCGGGAGTGACCTTCAACCATTCGCCGACACGCGTCGGCGCCCCGAGCACAAATGCGCCCGAAGGATGTGCGACGACGTCGCGCTTGAAATCGTCGCGGTCTGTCGCCGAAAGGTTGTGCGCCGCTTGCGCGGTTGTGGTGTCGCTGGTCACGTCCATGGTCAGGCCAACGTCACCAAAGGACATGTCGAAATCGACGATGAGCACGTGATTCGCAGGGTTCTGAGCGAGCGCCGCTGCCAGGTTCACCGAGATGGCGGTTTTGCCGACGCCGCCCTTTTGGCCGACTACAGCTATTACCCGGCCGGTTCCGCGCGCCTGGCCAGGCTTGGGGGCGGTAGACGCTTCGAACGTGCCAAGGATCTTGGCAATCTCCGCCGGCTGCAACGGCGCTTCAAGCAGAAACTTCGCCCCGGCCCGCACTGCTTGCTGAAACGTCGCCGTGGTAGTCGATGTGGAGATCGCAACGATTGGCGTGCCTGGCAGGCTTGCGTTCAGATACTCCACCGCCCGGATCGCGCGGGCGAACGGATCCTCCAACGTGACGAAGATCATCCTCGGATCGTCGTTTACAATCCTCCCAAAGTCCGAGACGCTTGTGCCGCAATTCAGGCTCACAGCGATTCCGGCCTTCGCAAGCGCGCGCGTCAGCGCCCCGCCTGACTTCGGATCGTCATCAACTACTACGGCTGTTAGTGCGCTATCCAATTCGACCCCTCGGTGGGTGCTCGCTCGGTCTCATGGTGGTAATCGGCTGCGAATGGTCCGTTCGGTATGGCCTCCACCAATGAACGGGCTTCACTTAGTCCCGCGCCAAACCAACCGCGGCTGCCACACCACCGGCTCCGAATCCCGAGATGACACCTCGGCAAGCCGCGCTCAGCGGTGAAGGCGTCTGACCATCCCAGCCCTTGCCGCGAACTTCAATACACTCCCCGGCGCGATCGCGGACAGCCGCCGCAACCGCCTCGAGCGATTCCTCGTCCACATCGTCGCTCCAAATCACCGCCGGGTTCGCAGTTGCGCGCAGCGTCACCACCAGGTCCAGTGCGCTGCCGTACGTCAAGACGACCGTGCCGGGGAGGTGTCCGACTTCGAGGAGACGATCCGCGGGGACCAGCAAGGCGATGTCCATTAGAGCTGCGGCCCCGTCGCGTAGACTGGCCCGTCGCCCGTCGCGCCTGACTGATAGAGCGCGTCGATCTCATCGCTAGTGAGGTGAACAAGGTCACGGAAGACTTCGATATTGTGCTCGCCGAAGAGTGGCGCGGCCATCCTGATCTCCGCCGGAGTTGCTTCGAATCGCCACGCGAATCCCGGCTGCCGAAACGTGCCAGCCACCGGATGCCGCACAGCCTGAAAGAAGTCGCGGTCGTTCAGGTGGTTGTCTGTGACGATCTCCCAGTTCGCCATCTCAGGCGCCGCCGGTATTCCCTCGGATTGCAGTACTTCGGCGGCCGAATTGTGATCGAGGCCCGCGCACCACGCTTCCAGCGCGCGCCGCACTTCGCCTTGGTCCATGGTGGCGGCCCTCACCTCCACATGGAGCCGGTCCAGGTCGTCGGTTCCTTCCCGGCACGAAACCGCCAGCCAGCAGTCCTTTCCCGCCGTCCGCACAACGGCCTGGAACGTGTGCCGCCCCCACTGGTCACCTTGCGGCTCGGTTATCTTGCCTTGCACGGTGTATTCCAGAAACTGCTGCGCGAAAAACGGTCCAACCGCCTCGAGCAGCGCCATATCGATCCATTGCCCGCGGCCGGTCCGCCTGCGTGCGTGCAGGGCGGCCAGCAGCGCGACCGCCGCGTGGTTCCCGGTCACCGGGTCGGCGTAGTAGCTGCCGGTGCCGAATCGGTCGCCCGGTTCGTAGCCGAGCAAGCTGGCAAGCCCGCTCGTCGTTTCGATGTTGCTGCCGTAGGCCGAGTAGTTGCGCTCCGGGCCGGTGGACCCGAACCCCGACATCGAGCACATCACCAGGCGCGGGTTTGCGCCGCGGAGCTGATCGTATCCGAGCCCCAACTGGTCCATCACCCTGGCGGCGTTGTTTTCAAGCACGCAGTCCGCCTCCGCCACCAGCTTCAAGAAGACTTCCCTACCGGCGGGTTTCGAAAGGTCGAGGGCGATCGCCCGCTTGTTGCGGTTGAGCTTGTTGAAGTAGCCGCTTCGGTGAAAGTGGCCCGGCCACGTCACGTCGTCGCCCACATAAATCAGGGCGCGGGTGGCGGGCTTGGTCTGCAATTCGATTTTGATGACGTCGGCACCAAGATCTGCGAAGTGTCGCCCACCAATCGGCCCGGCCCAATTAGCAGTCACCTCCACCACCCGCAGGCCGCTCAAGGCGCCCTTCGCACGTTCCCGGCCCGGTGCGGGGGCGGTGGCCGTAACGCGGGCATTCGCCCACCTGAAATCTTGCCCCAGCACCGCATCGGTGTGCTCGCCGAGTTTCGGTGCTCGCATTCGTTGCTTGCATGGCGTCTCGCTCAAGCGGTAAGGAAAGCCTGGCGCCTGGAACTGCTCGCCGCCGACTTCCACCTCGCCGTACCAATCGCGCGATGCGAGCTGCACATTCGCGGCGACGTCCGCCATCGTGTTCACCGGAGAGACTGCGATTCGCAACTCCTGGGCCGCGTGGTAGATCTCCTGGCGCGTGCGCGTTGCCGCCCACTCGCTCAGGGCCGCGAACACTTCGGGGAAACGCGCCATCCAGTTCATGGGCTGAAGCAGCTCGTCGTCCTCCAGCAGGTCGAACCGTTCCATGAGTACGAAGAGGTTGGCGTAGGGCGCGAGGTTGAACATGTAGACGTGCCCGTCCAGGCACTTTGCGTAGATTGCGCCGGATCGGCGCTGCACCTGGCCCATGTGCGTCCACATCGTGGTCAGCCAGGCGTGGTCGCTCAGGCAGGCCTCTTGGTGCGAGATCTCGATGCGCTGTCCCTCGCCAGTCTCGCGCGCATGCCAAAACCCGGCGAGCGCGGCGACGCTACCGTGCAGGCCAGCGTGATATTCCGCCTGGAACCCCGGCAGTGCCAGGGGCGCGCGCTCCGGGTCACCCGCGATGTAGTGGAATCCACTCGTCGCCCATTCAGTCAGCGGCGTCGCCTGCCACCTCGAGCGCTCGCCCGTGCGGCCGTAGGGAGTCAGTGAAACCACAACCGCCGAGGGCCGCACACTGGCCACCCGCGCCTCCAGCGCCTCCGCCTCAGCACCGCGAAGCGAGTGAATGACAATGTCGGCGTGGCGGGCCAGCTCTTCCAGACGCGGGCCGCCGAGCGCCAGGCTCGCGCCCAGCTTGTTCTCGTTGAGGTAGTTGAAGAGGGCGCTCTCTCCCCGGTGCAGTGGGGGCTCGGCCCGCATGGGATCGCCGTGAAGAGGTTCGAGCTTGATCACCTGGGCGCCAAGGTCCGCCAGCAACTTGCTTGCGTAGGGGCCGGCCGCTCCTGTCGCAAGCTCCAACACCACAACGTCGCTCAACGCGCCGTCTGTCATGCACCCCTCCTGAGGACGGATTGAAGCGTACAGGGCGGAGGGGGCCTTGGGTACCTTCGTCCGGTTGACGCCCCTCCCCTCCTCGCCCACGCTTACCCGTACACGCCGAACACGGATGCCGATTGAGCCAGACACCCGCCGCGGACTCACACCGCCACGACCCCTTCGCCGCCCTCCGTCAGCGGAACTTTTCCGTCTACGCGGGCGGCCGTCTGGCGTCAACGATGGCGATGACGTTGCTCAATGCCGCCATCGCCTGGCAGGTCTATGAGATCTCAGGCTCCGTGTTCCAACTGGCAATGCTCGGTCTCGCCCGTTTTCTCCCATCGCTCGGCCTCAGCCTCGTTGGCGGCGCCGTCGCCGATAGTCATGATCGTCGCCGCATTGTCATGTTCGCGCAGATCGTTCCGCTCGCCGCTTCGACGACGCTGTTCATCGCCACCCGACAGAACTTTGCCGAGCTCCCCCTTTTTTACGCCATTGTGCTTGTCGTCGCCCTCGCCAGCGCGTTCGAAAATCCCGCCCGCCAGGCGATGCTCCCACAGATCGTGAAGAAGGAGACGTTCGCCAACGCGATCGTCGTCAGCTCGACGGTCCAGTCGCTGGGCTTCGTCAGCGGGCCCGCTCTCGGCGGCCTGATGATCGCTTCGGCGGGCGTTGATGGCGCCTACCTCGTGCACATGGCGCTGATCGCGATCTCGATCGGAGCACTGGCCGTGCTCAAACTACGGGCGCCGGAGGGCGAGCGGCGCAGGGTCAGCCTCGAGGCGATCAAGGAGGGCGTGCGCTTCGTCTGGCATCGCCAGGTGCTCCTCGGGGCCATGACGCTCGACATGTTTGCGGTCATCTTCGGCGGCGCGACTGCGCTGCTTCCCGTCTACGCCAAGGACATTCTCCAAGTCGGGCCCCGTGGCTACGGTCTGCTCTCCGCCTCACTGGAGGCTGGCGCGCTCATTATGGCGGTCGCCCTCATCTTCCTCCCGCCGATTAGGAAGGCCGGGCGCGCCCTTCTCGTCACGGTCGCGCTCTTTGGCATCGGCACCATCGTCTTCGGCATCTCTCGCTCTTTCCCGCTCTCGTTGGCCACGTACATGTTCATTGGCATGGCCGATCAGATCAGCGTGGTACTCCGCCAAACCACGGTCCAACTCTCCACTCCGGACGAGCTTCGCGGGCGCGTGAGCAGCGTGAACATGCTCTTCATCGGCGCCTCCAACCAGTTGGGTGCAGTTGAGTCCGGACTCGTGGCGGCGGCTACCACGGCCACGTTCGCGGTTGTCAGCGGTGGCATCGGCTGCCTCGCCGTTGTCGGCGCTGTCGCATGGCGCCTCCCCGGCCTGCGCCAGTACCACGTGACTTCGCGCACGGTGGAGCCGAGTACAGCACCGCCGCTCTCTTCCGTTGCCGCGGCTTTGGCGCTCACGCCTTCCCCCGAGGACCGTGATCCGCTCGGAGGCTAGCCGGGATCGCTTGGCGGTCGAAACCACCGGGGATTGGTATTGACGCTACCAGACCATATGTTCACGCTTTCGTTCCACATTCGGCGGCACAGCGAAGCGGTCCCTGCGGGCCATCAGGAGAAACACTATGCAGACCAGCCTCGGACACCTCGAACTTCACGTTCAACCCACCAGCCTGCCGTTCTATCGCGACCTCTTTGTCTTCCTTGGCTGGAATACGATCTACGCGACCGATGAGATGCTCGGCACGGGTGGCGCCAACGAAGCCAGCCTCTGGTTCGTCGCCCACGTCAAAGAAGGCGTGACCAACGACTACGACGGCCTCGGCGTAAACCACGTTGCCATCAAAGCCGATTCCATCGCGGACGTGGATACCACGGTGACCTACCTGCGCGATAGCGGCGTCGCGGCGCTCTTCGAAACGCCCCGGCATCGCCCGGAGTTCAGCGAGGATCCAGCCGATACCTACTACCAGGTGATGTTCGAATCCCCGGACCGAATCCTCTTCGAAGTGGTCTACACCGGGCCAAAGTGAGGCGAAGACGTTCTGCTTTGAGTCGAACCAATCGCCCCCGGCCTAGTAGCTCTTAAACAACTTGCCCCACTCCGTGTCCAGCATCTTGGCGATGCGGCGCTTTCCGAACAGCGGGTACCAGTAGTAGTTGTGGTAGACGTTGCTGGCGAAGAAGCTCCACGGCACGATCGGCGTGCGCAACAGCGCTTTTTCGAACTTGTGCAATTTGCCCCAGTAGATCTGCTTCTGGCCCCAGCTGACGAACGTGTCCTCGTCCTTACTAAAGCCGAAGTCCACGTTGCTGATGTCCAGCCCTTCCACGGTGATCTCCGACGGATTGCCGACGCCCAGGCCCGCCTCATGCGCCAACCGAATGAAAGGTAGGCTCATGGGATCAAAGCCCATCATCTTTGCCGCCACCGCGTCCATGGCCACCGAGTCCGAACTGGCGAGGATGACGTTCTTAACGTGCGGCCGCATCGCTCGCGGCCCCGGGCCATCCCCCGCGATCGTGCCATCCATCACGGCGAACACCCCGGTGTGTATCTCCTGCTGAATGCGAAGCAGATCGACCAGAGTCTCGTGGATAACCGAGTGCGTCCAGTGGCGACGGTTGTTGAGCAGACCGCCGAACGCGTTCTTCATCGCTCCCGTCATCGTTGTGAAGACGTGCGTTTTGAGCGTGGGCATGTGGACGATGTTCGTCCCGAAGAACATCTCCGGCACCTCGATGCCGTCCGGGAACACCTTGTCCAACACCAGCATCTTGCCCTTCGGCGCGTACGGCACCCACTTCGCGCCCGGATCCTGGAGGTGCACGCTCTTCATCCCGTGCTTCGCGAACACCCTGTCGTGCTTGTTGCCGCGCTCTCCATCGTGCGAATCAACCACCACGGTGCCGTTTTGGACGGCCGTAATGCGGTCGTAGCCGGCGTTCTTCAGCGTCTGAGTGACGCCGTCCAGTTGCCACGGGCTGGTGCTGCAACCGGGGTAGTAGTGCTGCCAACTGATGTTTACCTTCAGCAGCGTTTCGCTCGTCTGCGGCAGGTGATCGCGGAAGTGCGCGAGTTCCATCACCCGGCGAAAGTCGTCGAGGACGGTTGGCGCGCTCGTGTAGAGCACGGAGACGAGTGCTTCGTGAGTCGGCGCGCGGTGGATGCCGGGGCCGGAGGATGCTTCGAGCGTCATATGACCAGTGTATCGCAGCGCCGTAAATGGCGGTCTGTAAGTGCATCGGAGCGTCTGTTAGACTCCAGCCGATTTCGCCTTGTTGCTTCACTTAGATAGGGGTGCGTTGATGAAAGACGGTTCGGATGCAGGACTTTCGCTAGAACAGTTCCCCTACGCGTCGCAGCGCATGCCCGTCGTCGCCGCGCGCGGTGTCGTCGCGACAAGCGAGCCACTCGCCGCCCAGGCCGGCTTATGGATGCTGCGCCAGGGCGGCAATGCCATCGACGCGGCGATCGCCACAGCGATTGCCCTAACGGTGGTCGAGCCGGTGGCGAACGGTCTCGGCTCGGATGCATTCGCCATGGTCTGGGACGGGACCAAGCTCCACGGCCTAAACGCCTCGGGTCGTGCGCCCGCCACCCATACCCCTGAACTCTTTGCCAACAAGGGCCTCCGCGAGGTGCCCCAGCACGGTTGGCTGCCGGTCACCGTTCCCGGCGCGCCCGCGGCCTGGCGAGACCTCCACGCGAGATTCGGACGCTTGCCGTTCGCCAGCCTCTTCGACCCTGCCATCGCCTATGCGCGCGATGGCTACCCGGTCGGCCCGATAACCGCGCACGGCTGGCAACTCAGCGAACGGGCTTACCGTCGTCAGAACGTCGGCGCGGAGTTCGCTGGCTGGTTCGAAACGTTCGCTCCGAACGGGAGCGCACCGCAGGCGGCTGAACTGTTCCGCTCCGATGACCACGCCTCAACTCTTGGCCGGCTGGCCGCCTCGAATTGCGACGATTTCTATTCCGGCGAGGTCGCAGAACGTATCGAACGTTTCGCCTCCGAGACTGGCGGCTACTTCACGAAGGCAGACCTGGCGGCCCACACCAACTCCTGGGTGGACCCGATAAGCGTGAGCTACCGCGGCCATGAGGTGTGGGAACTGCCCCCGAACGGCCAGGGCATCGCTGCCCTGATGGCACTCAACATCCTTGAGGGCTTCGACCTCGCACGCTGGTCGCGCGAATCGCCGGAAAGCTACCACCACCAGGCCGAAGCGATGAAGCTCGCGTTCGCCGACGCCCACCGCTACGTCGCCGACCCTGAGCGCGCTGACGTTCCCATTGCAGGCATGCTGGATAAGGCGTACGCCGCCGAGCGCCGCGCCCTCATCACGGATCGCGCCGCGAACCCCGGCCCAGGCACCCCGCCACGAGGGGGCACCGTTTACCTCTGCGCAGCCGATAGCGACGGAATGATGGTCTCGATGATCCAGTCCAACTACCTGGCGTTCGGTAGTGGCATCTGCGTGCCCGGAACCGGGATCGCCCTACAAAATCGGGGGCACGGTTTCAGCCTGGACCCGGCGCACCCGAACTGCGTGGCCCCCGGGAAGCGGCCGTATCACACGATTATCCCTGCGTTCCTCACTCGCGGGGGGCACCCCGTCGGGCCTTTCGGTGTCATGGGTGGCGATATGCAACCCCAGGGCCACGTCCAGATGGTGGTTAACCAGTTGGACTACGGCATGAACCCGCAGGCCGCGCTCGATGCGCCCCGCTGGCGCTGGCTCGCCGGTCGCCAGCTATCGCTCGAACAATCGGTCCCGCCCCACGTGGTGAACGGCCTCTCGGCACGCGGCCACCTCGTCGCACTGACTGAGCGCGGCGTCACCTTCGGTAAGGGCCAGATCATTCGCAGGCTCGACAGCGGTGTCTACGTTGCGGGCAGCGAACCCCGCTGCGACGGCTGCGCGGTCGGCTTCTGAGCCTGGTGCTCCCGGACCGCTCGCGACCATCGTTCTATGCAATAGTGCGCAGGGGTGTGTAGGATTCGCGCACTCAGCAGACGCCGCGCACAGGGGCAACCTCCGTGCCCGCGCTGTTTGCGGCGAGGGAACGAACGACTTGCGCCCGCCGGAGAGCTGCGCCGGCTAGGCATCGGCCTTCGCTCTCAACCCGGAGACGGCGAGCATCGCGGCCGCCCTGGCGCAAGGCAAAGAAGTGCCCCGGCCACTGTGGTTCTTCACCGCGGCCGGGGCATCTGGGGGCGAAATGCGCGGCTTGCGCGTGGCCTCCTAGTGAACGTCGATGTGGCTGCCGCCACCACTGTCGCCTCTGCTGAACGGCGAGAAGCTCATGAGGAAGAGCAGCGACATCAGGATCCCAAGGGCCCCGACGCACATCAGAATGATGCCGATCGTTTGCACTTCGATCCCCGAGACGGTCGCCGAAACTGCAAACGTGAGGATCGCCCCGACGGCGATTAAGAACAGACTGATTCCCATTGCTGGCATAGGTGTGCCTCCTTTAGTGCTGAACATCACGATATGCACCGTCAGAGCTAATCCGCGTCACACGAGGCGCTGTTGCACTAACAAATCCGTTGCAGTGCTCTCGGTTTTCCGTGGATTTTCCCCATCGACGGCTCTCCTGCTCCGGAGGGCACCACTACAATGGGTCGATGGAAAGTTCGCAATCGGTCGCCCTCGCGCTTGCCGCAAACACTCCCGCCGTCCTCGAAGCGATGCTCGCGGGGCTCCCTCCGGAACTCTTGGAGGGGTCGGCTGACGGGGGATGGGCGCCCAGAGACGTCGTCGCCCACCTGCTGGACGTCCAGGAGATCGCCTTCGTCACGCGCATCCGCCGCATCATCGAAGAAGACAACCCGCTGATCCTCCCAATCGAACCTTCCGAGCGGCTGGAGCTCGGTGGCTACGATTCGAAATCGCTCTCAGACCTCCTGGCCGAATTCCGCACCCAGCGGGCCCGCGACATCGCCTGGATGAAGCGCCTGCCACCCGAGGCACTCGCCCGCACCGGCACCCATTTCGAAGCCGGCGCCGTCACCGGCGACAACTTCGTCCACTATTGGGCCGTCCACGACCAGAACCACATCCGCCAGCTGGCGAAGATGTTGAAAGCCCCGGTCGAAGGCGCGATCGGCAACATGCAGATGTTCAACGAGGCTATCTAGTTACCCTTCTTTACGCCGCCCATTGTCGCCCGGCGATACGCTGGCTCCACATCGAATCCGGGCGGTGCCCGGCGTAGGAAAGGCCGAGTGCTAAAAATGCCGAGTGTGGTCGTCGCCTTCGTCCTGATGCTCGTCATGGTCGCCTGCGACGGCGCCGCAGATTCGCCAACGCCGGTTGCTTCGCCGCCGGCTACGGGCAGTGCATTCGACGGCCAGGTCGCGCTCGAAAGGGTCGCCTCTGGGTTCTCCAGGCCGTTGTACGTGGTCGAGCCGCCAGATGACAGCGGAAGGCTCTTCGTCGTTGAGCAGGACGGCAAGATCCGCATCAGCAAGGATGGCGTCGTCGCTGCCCAGCCGTTTCTCGATGCAGGCTCCGTGATCACCAGCAGCGGCAGCGAACAGGGGCTGCTCGGCCTCGCCTTTCACCCAAAGTACCAAGAGAACGGCCGCTTCTTCGTGGCCTACACGGCCAAGAACGGCGACAACACGTTCGCCGAGTATCGCGTCTCCAGTGACCCCGCGAAGGCGGACCCTGCTTCCGCGAAGGTTCTGATCGCAATCCCGGATTTCGCCCCCAACCACAACGGCGGCATGGTTGCCTTCGGCCCTGATGGCTATCTCTACCTCTCCACTGGCGACGGCGGACAGGGCGGCGACCCGAGGGGGAACGGCCAGAACAAGAACGCCCTGCTGGGCAAGATCCTGCGTATCGATGTCGATACCGGCTCGCCCTACGCCATCCCGCCGACCAACCCGTTCGCCCAGGGCGGCGGCAGAGCCGAAGTCTGGGACTACGGCCTACGTAACCCCTGGCGCTTCAGTTTCGACCGCAAGACCGGCGACCTCTGGATCGCCGACGTCGGCCAGAACAAGTACGAAGAGGTGAACTTCGAACCGGCCGGTTTGAAAGGCGGCCTGAACTACGGCTGGAATACCATGGAGGGCGCCCACTGCTTCCAGCCGGCCAACGGCTGCAACCGGGCCGGCCTCGTCCTCCCGGTGGAAGACTACAGCCACGACGACGGCTGCTCAGTCACCGGCGGCTACCTCTACCGCGGAGCGAAAGAACCGAAGCTGCAGGGCGCGTACTTCTTCACCGATTACTGTGGCGGAGTCATCTGGGCGCTGACCAGGGACTCGGCCGGGAAGTGGCAGCGAACGCCCGTGCTCGATTCGAAGCTCAGCATCAGTTCGTTCGGGGAAGACCAGTCCGGCGAACTCTACCTCGTCAGCCAGAAAGACGGCACGATCTACCGCCTCCGCACAAAATAAAACAGGGCACTCATCTGCCGCGACTGCGGAGGGTCGGCCCGCAGGGCAAACGGGGCAGGGGTCCCCGTTATGCCTCCACGGCGGCGGCGCGGCCGGACGTCTGGGGTGCGGTTCGAACCCAAATGCAGAGGACCACTGGCGGGAATGCATGGGAGTCGAACCCACCCCCCGCCGCGTTTGCGACAGGGCAACCGTTTTGAAGACGGCGAGGACCACCGGATCCCTTCCACTCCCGCCCCGGATTGTCCGTCCCCGAGCCTACCCTGTCGATCCGCTATCGTAAGCGGCGATGAACCGACCTCCCGCTCCCGCCTCCGCCGGACGCCGATTCGTCGCTAGCGTCTTCGTCGGGCCGGCGCAGGCGTTCGTACGAACCGAGGCCTCGGGCGGCGTCGTCCTCCTGGTCGCGACGCTGGTCGCGCTCGCCTGGGCCAACTCGCCGTGGGACCAGCGCTACTTCGACCTCTGGCACGCAAGGCTCAGCCTGGACCTCAACCTGTTCGCCATCGATCAGGACCTCGGCCACCTCGTCAACGACGGACTGATGACGATCTTCTTCTTCGTCGTCGGCCTCGAGATCAAGCGCGAACTGCTGCACGGCGAGCTCGCGTCGCCCCGCAAGGCAGCGCTGCCCGTGGCCGCGGCGTTCGGCGGGATGATCGCGCCGGCGCTGCTCTACACCGTCTTCAACGGCGGCGGCGACGGCGCGAAGGGCTGGGGTATCCCAATGGCGACGGACATCGCCTTCGCCCTCGGCGCGCTCGCGTTGCTCGGACGAAGAGTGCCGTTTTCGCTCAAAGTCTTCGTCCTTGCCCTGGCGATCGTCGATGATCTTGGCGCGATCGGCGTGATCGCCCTCTTCTACACCGAGAGCATCGCCTGGGACGCAGCCGCCTGGGCGCTGCTGCTGCTCGCCGTCATCTTTGTTGCGAACCGCGCCGGTCTGCGCTCGGTCGATGTCTACGTGGCCCTCGGCATCGTCTTCTGGGTGGCGGTCCTGAAGTCTGGCGTCCACGCGACGCTGGCCGGGGTGGCGCTCGCCGCCCTCACCCCCGCCCGACCCTACTACGACGCCGACAGCTTCGAAACGAACGCCAGAGGTCTACTCGCCCGGCTGACTGGTAGGGGTGGGAGCGAAGATGAAACCGGCTCGCGGCAGGAGACGCTGGTCGAATTCGAACGCCTGAGCCGGGAGAGCGCCGCGCCGTTGGACCGCCTCGAACGGCTGCTGCACCCCTGGGTGAGCTACCTGATCGTGCCGCTGTTTGCGTTGGCGAACGCCGGCATCCCGCTCTCCGGCGAAGCTTTGCGCGAGGCCTTCTCCAGCGATGTCACGCTTGGTGTGGCGGCCGGGCTGGTGCTCGGCAAGCCGCTGGGCATCGTCCTGATGGCGTGGCTCGCCTGCCGCCTCGGTTGGGCCGAACTGCCGGAGAACGTGGGCATGGGCCACATCCTTGGCGCCGGGCTGCTGGCGGGCATCGGCTTCACCGTCTCGCTGTTCATCGCCGGGCTGGCGTTTGACGATGCGGCGCTGGTAACGAACGCGAAGCTCGGCATCCTCGGGGCATCGCTGCTCGCCGGGCTGGCCGGGTTTGTCTACCTGTGGATAGCGCCCGGCGAGCCGGAGGCAGGCGTTAGCGGGTAGACGCTAGGGGTGAAGGGCGCGGCTCATGCACAGCCGCTCCGACACACTGTCACTCCCCTACTCTGTTGCTTCGGATCGAACCACGCCCCGCCAGCCGCCGGGTAGGTATTCTCGCCGCTACACCGGAGGCTAAACGGCTCCGCTGCCGCTACG
>JBDUAL010000225.1:0-4137 GCA_040004685.1 Anaerolineaceae bacterium
TCTGGCTGGAAGGGCTCAATCCCAAGCTCGAGCGCGGCGACCTTGACGGCGGATTTTTGGACACGCCCCCCGCGTCCGGCGGGCCGATCGGGTTGGCTGACGGCGGCTACCACGGCATATCCTCCCTCGTGAAGGGCACGCAACGCGGGTACGGCGAATTCTGGTGACCCCATGAATACCACCCGGGGCGCGCGACCGTGGCCGGTCATTCGCGCCACTTCTGGACATCGTAGAAGCGCTGTGCGGCGGTGAACAACACGACCTCCGTGGTGCCCTTAAGTGAATCGGTGTGGGCGTACACGAACTTCGGATACACAAGAATCACGCTCGGCGCTTGCTCCGTCCAAACGTCTTGGAATTGCTCGTAGGCATCCTTGCGTACGTCGAGATCGTTGGTCGTTCTCCCCTTTGCAATCAGTTCGTCAGAAACCGTGTCCTCGAAGTTCGCCAGGTTGAGCCCAGCGGTACCCATCTGGGAGCTATGCCAGCCGAAGTACGGATCTGGGTCGGCTCCCAGGTCCCATCCCACGAGAGCGGCCTCGTATTGCCGTGTTTGCAAGAAGTCGCGGCGTAGGACTGTAAAGGTGGTGCTGGCAACGGTTACTCGAATCCCTACGGTGTCGAGTTGTTGCGCCACCTCCGTAGCGAGCTGCACTCTCGCCGGGTCGTTGTCGGTTCGAATCGTGAATCGGAACTCGCCGCCGTCCTTGATGAGGGTGCCTGTCGTCGGGTGCAACTTCCAACCCGCCTCGTCGAGTAGCTTCCTCGCCTCCCCGAGGTTCGACTGGGTTGAGTCGTGGGCCTTGGCATACGCCCACGTACCCGGCGTTATCGGGGACGATGATGGCTCCGCGGCGCCGCCGTACACACGGTTCGCGAGGGTCTCCCTGTCCAGGGCAAGGCTAAGAGCGCGTCGCACCGTTTGGTCTTCGAAGAGTGCCGCGCGGGCGTTGTTCAAGTAGAGCACGTTGTAGACAGCGCGCGTCAAGGCGTCCACTTTCACGCCTTTTGCCTTTCGCAACTCTGAGATTTGCGCGGGGAGCAGGGTCTCGCGAGGCATGAATCCGTCTACGTCGCCGCTCTGGAGCGCGCGCAGAGCGCTACTGTAGTCCGGATAGAAGCGCAACCGAATCTCACTCAGGCCGGGCTTTCCGAGGTGGTAGGCCTCGTTCGCCACCAGCTTCGCCTCCCTTGAATCAAGCGACGCCACCTTAAATGGGCCCGAGCCCACCGGCTGGGTATTGAACGGCGCATCAAACATCTCGGCCGCCGAAAGCCCGTTGAGCAAGTGCTCGGGCAGGATGCCCAACGTGGCATTCCGCGCGAGGAATGGCGCCGACGCCTGCTTGAGCTTGATCACCACAGTCGTGGGATCTGGCGTCGACACCTCGACGCCAAGCCAGCCCTCGGCCAGGGACTGGTCACCGCGGAAATCCGCTGCCCCTAATCGTCGGACCGTGAACACCACGTCCGAAGCAGTCAGCGGCTGCCCGTCAGTCCAGGTGAGGTTCGTCTTGAGTTTAAACGTGTAAGTGCGACCCTCGTCGCTCAGTTGCGGAAGGGCAGCCAGATCTGGCTGCACCTGGCCATCCGGTCCGAGCCGGATGAGCCCTGAGAACACCAACTGCGAGAGGTCAGCGTCGACTTCATTCGTGCCTGCGAAGAGTGGGTTTACGCGCTGCCATGTGCCAGTAACGGCTTCGCTGTAGACCTCGTCCTGCGAAATGATGCCGCCATCCCGCCCTGACAACCCGAAGTAGAGGGCGACGACCGTGGCTGCGGCGGCAAGCACAATGCCGCTCGCCAAGAAAGCCGGGCGGCGAAAGAGGGAAGTATCACGAGCCATGGAGAACTACTTCTGGGAAACGACGCTCAGGAAAGATACGAAAATGAATACGACCACCAACAGGATCGTCGCCTGAAATAAGGTGCGCTCCAGTCCGCGCTTCGTTCGGTAGACGGAGCCGCCAGACATTCCACCCAACGCGGCGCCGAATCCCGAGCCTTTCACCTGAAGCAGGATGACGACAATGAGGGTGACGGAGATAACTATCTGGAGAACGTTCAAGAACATGAAAGCTACCGGGAGACCAGAAGTGGCTCATCAGACACGTGGCGCGTTGCCAGGTTGGCGAGCGAGTCACGGTGATCGTACATGCGCATCACCATAGCGGCGAGTTTCTCGGGATCGTGGCGGTAGCGATTTTCGTCCGCCACCACGTCTGCAAGCACCAACCGGACATGCCCGAACGCCGCCATCCCGTCGCGGCTCACCGGCACGGCCGCCGAGTGCCATTCCTCAGGCAACGACTGCGCAATGTTGTTATTTGCGATCACCGCGTGAATGACGCCGTTGCCCGCATGCCGTTCTAGCGCTTCCAGGTGGTCCGCCACGGTGAACCCGTCGGTTTCGCCCTGCTGCGTGGCCACGTTACAGACAAAGATGCGGCGTGCCTCCGTGGCCAACAGTGCCTTTTGGATTCCCGAGACGAGAAGATTGGGCAATACGCTCGTGTAGAGGCTCCCCGGCCCGATGAGTACAAGGTCTGCATCCATGATTGCCCGCACAGCATCTGGATGCGCTTCCGCGGACGCCGGGTTGAGGAAGAGTTCGCGTATTGCTGCGCCGTGTTCGGTGATGTTGTGTTCGCCGTGCACCATCTCGTCCGCTTGGGTGCGGGCGCTCAAGGTCACGTCCTCCAGCGTTGATGGGAGGATGGAGCCGCGCACGTTAAGGACGCGGCTGGCCTCGTGGATCGCGGTTTCGAAGTTGCCGGTGACTTCGGACATTGCCACGAGAAACAGGTTCCCGAAAGAGTGCCCCTCCAGCCCGGTGCCTTCGGTGAAGCGGTACTGGAAGAGCTTCGACATCAACGGTTCGGCTTCGGCGAGCGCTGCGATGCACTGGCGGAGGTCGCCGGGAGCCACGACGCCAAACTCCTGGCGCAGCCTGCCAGTACTCCCGCCGTCATCGGCAACGGTGACAATCGCTGTGAGGTTGCTGGTGTAGCCTTTCAGGCCCCGCAGCAATGTGGAGAGTCCGGTTCCGCCGCCGAGCGCGACGATCTTGGGGCCGCGGCTGAGGAATCGCTTGTTGTAGATCGCCTGGGCAATGTTGCCGTCCCGCTGATCGGGCCGCACAAACGCGTACAGCAACGACTCGTTCAGCTTCCACGTCGCAATCCCAACTGTGGTGAGAGAAAGGAACACGAACAGGAGGCCACGGCCCCACCGCGGCATGAACTGCAAGGTGAGGTAGTAAAAAATGCCGGGCAGGTCGGTCTGGAGGTAGGCCTCTTTGAGAACGTAAGCGATGCCGAGGCCCATCAGGCAGATGCCGAACAGTAGCAACAGCAGCCATCGCTTGATGTGCATGCCGGGGTAGAACCACTTCAGGACGCTATGCTCGCGAAGTTGACGCGATGTCATTGCTGGCAAGTATACCAGCGGAAGCCCGCGGTGCTGTTTGGGTTGACCAATTAGCGAAGCTCCTGTTCGAGCAGCGCTTGCACGGCCTGGGGGTTGGCCCGGCCCTTGGTTGCGCGCATTACCTGGCCAATAAGGAACTTCACGGCCGTTTCCTTGCCGGCGCGGTAGTCCTCGACCGCCTTCGGATTGGCCGCCACGGCGTTCTTGACCATCGCCGTCAGTTCATCGGCGCCCCTGATCTGGTCGAGGCCGCCGGCTTCCACGATTTCCTTCGCCGGCTGGCCCGAAGCAGCCATCTGTTCAAAGACGTCTTTTGCGACAGACGCGGTGATCTTGCCGTCTTCTGTCATCAACACCAACGCCGCCAGGTCTGGCGCTGCGATGGGGAAGTGGGCGATGTCGCCGCCGTGGGCGTTCAGCCAACGCGCGACTTCGCCCAACAACCAGTTTGCGGCCAGCTTTGTGGCTCGCGCGCTTGGAAGATTGAGGGCGGTGACGAGAACTTCGAAGTAGTCCGCCCGTTCACGAGATTCAGTCAGTGCCGACGACTCGTGTTCGCTCAGTCCCAGCTTGAGGAATCGGGCGCGGCGCGCCTCCGGAAGTTCCGGCAAGCTCGCCCGAACCTTCTCAACGTAGGAGTGACTGAAACGCAGCGGGGGCAGATCTGGCTCTGGAAAGTAGCGGTAGTCGTTCGCGTCCTCCTTCGAG
>JBDUAL010000226.1:0-4132 GCA_040004685.1 Anaerolineaceae bacterium
GGCGCCGAGAAGGTTGGTTTTCCGTCCACCTGCAACGATTCTGTCCGCTCTGTGATCGTGCCTTGCAAGAAGGAGAAGCGGTTCTGCGCTGCGAAGGATGCGCCGTCATGCACCATCCTGGCTGTTGGGTGACCAATGGAGGCTGTGCAACCCAGGGGGAGCACAAGGTCACCCCCATAGCCCAGGCGTACTCGACCGGCCGGCCGATCAGTGACCCAGTCGTGCATCCGGGAGGGTCCACTCGGGCTCCAGGGGTTCAGCGCGATGACCCGCCGGTCGTGCCCGTTCCTCTGCCACCGCGACCGCTGGCAACCGAAGAATGGCCAGTTGTGGGCGGAGCGCCGATTCCCGCTCGGATGCATCGCCAACATCCCGCCGAGAATTTCACCCCGCCGTCCGCGCCGCGCCGCTACGTCCCGCCCGAAGGCGAAGCAACCGCGGGCCGGAAGCCGCTGCCGAAGATCTACAACCGCCACGGCCTGCTCGAATACTGGTACATCCCGGCGGCGCTGCTGGTCGTGGCGCTGGTCGCGCTCGGAGTCGTTTGGGGGGTGGGCAGGCTAACTGGGGACGACCCGCCAACTCCCGTGCCAAACATCACGCCGGGGCCCACCCAGCAACTCGGCGGAGCCGTCACGACGGCGGCAGGTGCGAGCCCAGCCACCACTCCGAAATCCGCGGTCAGTGGCACGCCGCCCGCCAACGGAATCGGCAAGTTCAAGCAAGGCGAAGTGGTAGTTGTCACTGGCGCGGGTGACTGTCTCAACGTGCGAACCGCGCCGGGACGAACTAATGCCAAAGGCGAAGTGAACCCCAGTATCGTCTGCCTGAACGATGGCACGGAGGTGAAGGTGCTTGCTGGACCGGAAACGGCGGGTGATCTGACGTGGTGGAAGGTGGCAACGACGCTTGGGGACGGCTGGGCGGCGGAAGACTACCTGGTTCGAAAGCCGTGACACAGTGCTGGGTTCGCTTTGGGGCGATGGCGCGGGCTACGATGGGACGATGAGCCCCCTCACGGAGAAGCGAGCCAGCCTCGTTGCGGCGCTATCGAGCTACTCGCAGGTCGTGGTGGCGTTCAGCGGCGGGGTCGATTCGACACTGCTTGCGGCCCTCGCTCACGAAGCCCTGGGAAACCGTGCACGTGCTATCACCGGGCTCTCGCCATCCGTGGCTGAGTCTGAACGGGAAGACGCTGCGGCACTCGCCGCACTCATCGGTATTCGGCACGAGTTCATAGAGACGCACGAGATGGACAATCCGGAGTACGTTGCGAACAGCCCGATGCGCTGCTTCCACTGCAAGGACGAACTCTACGGCCTACTCGAGGCGATCGCCGGGGCCGCGGGCGAAGCGATCGTCCTGGATGGGACGAATGCGGACGACGCCGGAGACTGGCGGCCGGGACGCAAGGCCGCGTCCGCGCATGGCGTCCGCAGTCCATTGCTGGATCGTGGCGTGACGAAGGCCGAAATTCGCGAGCTTTCCCGTCAGATGAATCTGCCAACCTGGGAAAAACCGGCGATGGCGTGCCTCGCCAGCCGCATCCCGCACGGGACGCCTGTGACCGTGGAAGCGCTCGACCAGGTGGGGGCCGCCGAGGCCGTGCTGCGCGCGTTTGGCATTCGCCAGGTCCGCGTCCGGCACCACGGAGAAGTGGCGCGCATCGAGACCGATGAGGACGGGATGGCGCTCGCCTTCGCTCCAGAGAATCGTGGGAAGCTGGTTGCCCGCCTGCAAAACCTCGGCTTCAAGCATGTCGCCCTCGATCTCGCGGGCTACCGCAGCGGGAGCATGAACCAGGTCTGAGTGCAAGCTCGGCAGGCTCCTAGCCAGCCCCAGCGGCGTTCCGAATCGACAGCAGCAGGATGATGACGCTAGGCCTCGAGCGGGCCGGGTCTGGTTTGGACATGTTCGTCCATTGTGGCTCTACCCCAAGGAGCGAGGCTAGTGCTAACTTGTGCCGCGATGACCTTGCAAACCGAGCCCCGCATTGCCGTTGACGCCTATCTACGACGGATCGGCTACACGGGGCCGATCGAGCCAACGCTCGAGGCGCTTCAGGGAATGCACCGGGCGCACTTCTACTCGGTGCCGTTCGAGAACTTGGACATCCATATGGGCGTTCGCATCGCCGTCGATGGCCAGGTCAACTTCGACAAGATTGTGACGCGCCGGCGCGGCGGGTTCTGCCTGGAGTTGAGTGGCCTGTTCGCGCGAGCGTTGAGGCAGGTCGGATTTCAGGTAGATGTGCTTGGCGCTCGAGTGATGACCGATGGGCGAATGAGCGTGCCGCTCAGCCACATGACGCTACTCGTGCATCTTGATGAGCCGTGGCTGGTGGACGTTGGCTTCGGAGGCCGGATCGCTGGGCCGCTGCGCCTCTCGGAACGCGAGCCGCAGGTGATCGAGGGTCGCAAGCATGTCATCGACCACGACGGCGACCACTGGATCCTCAGTCACTGGGACATTGACGGCGCGCCGTCGTCATACGTCTTCACCCTGCTTCCTCGCGACTTTCGCGAATTCGATGATGTCTGTCACTGGCTGCAGACATCGCCGGAATCGCGCTTCACGCAGGCTCGAATGGTTTCGCTCGCGAGGCCGGATGGGCGGACGACGCTCGCAGGCGCAACGGTGATCGAAACGCGCGGTTTGGCGCGCGAGGAGCGGGCGTTAACGGGCGAGGATGAGGAAGCTGCGATCTTGAGCGAGCAGTTCGGGATCCAGTTGTAGCCGCGCTCTAACCCACTGTCTTTTACCAGCGCTGTGCGCGCCTACATGCGAAACAGACCCCACTTTGGGTCCGGAATCGGCGCGTTGAGGGCGGCGGCGATGCCCAGCGCGAGGATGCGCCGCGTGTCGAGCGGGTCGATCACGCCATCGTCCCAGAGGCGCGCAGTGCTGAAATAGGGTGAGCCTTCTTCCTCGTAACGGGCGACCGTCGGCGCCTTGAACTGTTCCTGCTGTTCGGCATTGAGTTCCTCACCGCGGTCCATACGCACTTGAAGAAGGACGTTCGCGGCCTGTTCGCCGCCCATCACGCTGATCCGGGCGTTCGGCCACATCCAGAGCTGGCGCGGGCTGTAGGCCCTGCCGCACATCGCATAGTTGCCCGCGCCAAAGCTGCCGCCGATGACCACCGTGAACTTCGGGACGTTCGCGGTTGCCACGGCAGTCACCATCTTGGCGCCGTCCCGGGCGATGCCGGCGTTTTCGTATTGCTTTCCGACCATGAAGCCGGTGATGTTCTGGAGGAAGACGAGCGGGACCTTGCGTTGGCCGCAGAGTTCGATGAAGTGGGCGCCCTTGAGCGCCGATTCACCAAAGAGGATGCCGTTATTCGCCACTATCCCAACCGGAAAGCCGGCCAGGCGCGCGAAGCCGCAGACGAGCGTTGTGCCGTAGCGAGCTTTGAATTCGTGGAAGCGCGAGCCGTCAACGAGGCGAGCAACTACCTCCCGCACGTCGTAGGAATGCTTCGAATCGGGTGGAACGATCCCGTAAAGGTCCTCTTCGGGGTGCAGTGGCGCTTCGGAAGGGAGAATGTCCCACGGCAGCGACTTCATCCGGGGAATAGATTCCAAGATGCTGCGAACGATGCTCAGAGCGTGCCCGTCATCCTCGGCAAGATGGTCGGCAACGCCACTAATGCGGGTGTGGACATCCGCGCCGCCCAGTTCTTCGGCGGTGGTGATCTCACCCGTGGCCGCCTTCACGAGCGGTGGGCCGCCGAGGAAGATCGTCCCCGTCCCGCGCACGATGACCGTTTCGTCGCTCATCGCGGGCACATACGCCCCGCCCGCGGTGCAGGAGCCCATCACCGCCGCAACTTGGTAGATGCCCTTAGCGCTCATTTGCGCCTGGTTGTAGAAAATTCGCCCGAAATGTGTCCGATCCGGAAAGACGTCGTGCTGGAGGGGCAGGAAAGCGCCACCAGAGTCCACGAGGTAGATGCACGGCAGCTCGTTCTGTTCGGCAATTTCTTGGGCGCGCAGGTGCTTCTTCACCGTGAGCGGATAGTAGGTGCCGCCTTTGACGGTGGCATCGTTGGCGATGATGACGCTCTCGTGCCCGCAGACGACGCCGATGCCGGTGACGATGCCCGCGCTTGGCACGTCATCGTCGTAGA
>JBDUAL010000227.1:0-4131 GCA_040004685.1 Anaerolineaceae bacterium
ATTGCGCTACGATTCGGTTAGAAGACACCGGAAAAGAAAACGCTGCTGCATCGAGGGCTCGCCAGGCGACAAAGATGAAGGCGGCGCTGGCGGTGAGCAGAACTAATTCATGATTTCGCTCGGACGACATAACCGTCGCCTTCACGTTGCGGAGAATCATAAGTCGTGAACGCCTCCGATCTGATTGACCAACGATATCGCCTCGAACGCCTTGTCGGCACCGGGGCGATGGCGGTCGTCTGGCTGGCGGAAGACCAGCGGCTCAAACGGTGGGTAGCGATCAAAGTCCTGCGTGACGATGGCACGAACACGGCGCAGGTCGCAGGCCGCGAGGCGCACCTGGTTGCACAACTTCAACATCCGAACATCGTGTCCGTCTACGACGTGGGAGTTCACGACGGGCACTCCTACATCGTGATGGAATACGTACACGGCTACTCGGTGGCGCAGCTGATCGAGACCAGGGGCCGCTTTCCGGAAACGGAAGCGATCCGCTATGGCGTGCAAGTCGCCGCCGCCGTGGACCACGCCAACCAGCAGGGGCTCGTCCATCGAGACATAAAGCCAGCGAACATCCTGATCGACGAGAAAGGGGTGGCGAAGCTCGCGGACTTCGGCGTCGCGAGCGTAGTCAACCAGACGCTAGCGCCAGGCGAGGCGGACGAGATCCTTGGGAGCATTGCCTACCTGCCGCCAGAAGTAATCCAAGGTGCTCAGCCCGATCAGCGCGGCGACGTCTATTCGCTTGGGATGACGCTGTATGAAATGGTTGCTGGCAGGCTGCCGTTTGTAGGGGCAAGCTCTGCTGGAATCGCAGGCCAGCGGCTGAGCGGCGCCGCTCCGCCTGTTCGAACGCTGGCACGAGACGCCTCACTGGAATTCGAAGCGGTACTGGCGCGGGCACTGTCGTTGAATCCACTGGATCGTTTCGCCACTGGTGGACAGTTCGCCTCTGCTCTGCGGTCGGTGCCACCGCCGTCTTCGCGGTCCTCCCCTTCGATCATTGCACCACTGGGGCGCGCTTCACGGCCAATTGAGGCACCCACCGGGAATCGTGCTCCCTCAACGACCAGGCCCCCGGCCAGGAAGCTGGGGACGCTCCCGCCAGGTCGGCAGACACGCGGCGTCGGCCCGACCATCGCGGTGGTGGTCGGTGTTGTCCTGCTTGCCCTCGGGGCGGGCGGGGCGGTGGCCATTTTTCTCAACGGGCGCGCTGAGGACAACGCAGGTTCGATCACCCCCGTGCCGACACGTTCGCCCGTGGCGAGCGTCGCACCGACGAAGCCCGCGACGCCGAAACCAACGAACGAACCAACGCTGACCCCCACGCCAGTCGTCTCGCCGTCCGCAAGTCCGTCGGGCACGGCGACCGCAACGAGCGCCGCTACACCTACCGCAACGCCGAAGAAAGCAACGGCGACGCCAGCCGCGATTCCGCCGACCGTCGTGCCGACAAAACCTCCCATCGCCTCTGCAACTCCGTAGGGGGCTCGCTTTGTTCGCCTCCCGGACGCGCCAATCCCGAAGAGTAACGGTGGACGACAGCACGCGACTAGGTGAGGTAGCTGGTCGAATGGTCCACTGGCGACGACGTGCACCTGCGTAGCGCAAATTGGCCCCTGACAGGCTTAACCTGGCCATCCTGACCGACGTTCCACACCCGCGCCCCTATCGGACTACCTCGCCCGGCCGTCGGCGAACCCCACCGATCACGGTTGAACGGGTTCGACAATCGCTCTAGACTGCGAAGTCCGGGCGGTTAGCTCAGTTGGTTAGAGCGCGTCGTTCACACCGACGAGGTCACTGGTTCGAGTCCAGTACCGCCCACCAGCACTCCCCGTCGCTGCGGAGCCCGCAACAGACGACCGTGACCGGTTCTGTGTTAATTCCCAGACCATGTGAGGCGCGGCGTGCGGACGAGCCCTACGGCGTAGACGCCAACCGCGAGCGTAGCCATGACGGCGAAATCGACTGGCAGCCCAAAGAATCCGGCGGTCCCGTCGGCGTAAGCGGCAAGCTCCAGGGCATCGACGGCGTACGAGAGTGGGTTGATGCGCGCCATAACCTCCAACCATGTTGGCAGGTTGTCCACTGGGAAGAACGCGCCTGAAAAGAACAACAGCGGAAATAATGCCAGGTTCATCACCAGGTGGAAACCCTGCATCGTTTCGACCCGCGAGGCCAATGCCTGCGCCATCCCTGAAAGCATCACGTTCAGCAGGACTATCGTGGCTAGCGCCACAAAAAGGCCGCGAGCAAGTCCGTACTGCCATTCGAATTCGACGAAAGGCGCCGCAAGCAGCAGGACCACGCTGGCTTGCAAGACTCCTATGCAAACGCCCGCCAGCGATTTACCGAAAAGCACCGTGCGAGCCGAGTGCGGCGAGGACAACAGCATACGGAGCATTCCGCTGTCCCGGTCCTTGTAGTACGAGGCGCTGGAGAACGTCGCCGAAAAAACGGACGTCATCACCACCACGCCGGCCACCAGGTAAGCGGTGAAGTTGCCGGCCTTCAAATTCGCTGGCGCTAGCCCTTCCGAGACGCCATTGCCGAGGAAAACGAGGAAGAGCAGCGGCGTGAACATCGAGGAGTAGAGTTGCGAACGCGACCGGGCGACCGCACGGATGTCGCGGACGAACAGCGCCCCAGCGGCTCCGACAGCGCTCACGCCATACCTGCCTGAGATTGGGCGCGGCGACTGACGTGGCGGAAATAGGCGTCTTCGAGAGACGCCGTCTCGATTGCGACGCTGCGAATGGCGCCAGGGGCGAGAGCGAACAGCCGCGGCACGAACGTCGACGCATCATCGACGGTGATGCGAATTGAACCGTCGGAAGCAGTCACGAGATCGGCGCTCGTCCAGCCCGCAATCGTGGCCAGCTGTTCAGGTGTGGGAGACTCCCAGACTACGCGGACAGACTCTCGCTTGAGACCATGCTTCAGCTCCGCAGGGGTGCCCGTGGCCACCACGCGACCAGCCTCCAGGAATGCCACGTGATCACAGACGTCGTCTGCCTCAGCCAGATCGTTCGTCGCCAACAGAATCGTACGGGGGCCTCCGGTCCTGTCGAGCAAGGCCGTCCAGAGAGCGCGGCGTTCATCCGGGTCGACCCCGGTCGTTGGTTCGTCCAGTAACAACAGCTCAGGGTCGTGCAGCAATGCACGGCACATCTCGAGGCGGCGCCGCATCCCCCCGGAGAGCTGCGCGATACTGTCATCTGCGCGGTCAGAGAGTCCGAAGTCGCGGAGCCGCCGAGCAGACTGCTCTCGGAGGTCCGTCGCGGACATCCCGAAGAGCTTCCCGGTGAGGCCGAGCGTCTCCGCAGCGGTCATCAACGGGTCGAGTGCGTTCTCCTGGAAGACAGTGCCCACTCGCGCTCTCAGGGCAGCCACAGGAGCCTCTCCGAATACGGAGAGCTTACCGATCGACGGCCGCTCCATCGCGGCTAACAACGAAACGAACGTGCTCTTGCCGCTTCCATTCGGTCCCAACAGTCCGAACACCGAACCCGTCTTCACACTCAGCGTCAGCCCCGCGAGGGCAAGCCGGTTGCCATAGTGAAAGGCGATGCCCGTAGCTTCGATGACGTGTCGAGACATACGGGGAGTCTCGCACGCCGCCCGGGCTTAGGCGAGCCTCGCAGAGCTACGCGGTGGCGGCGAGGCCTGCCACGAGTTGGCTCATCACGATGAGCATAATGATCGCCGCCATCGGACTCAGATCCATCATGCCGGTCTGAGGCATGACACGCCGGATCGGTTCGATGATCGGCTCGGTGACGCGGTATAGCAGTTGGTAGAGCGGGCTCGCCTGGTCGATCGGAAACCAACTCAACAACGATCGTGCGACAACCGCCCACGTCAGCATGGTGAGGAAAAAGAGCGTGAACTGAGCGACATACGGGTTGATGGCGCGCCCCTCGGTGCCGCGACGGCAGGATTCGCTTGTAAGAATACCAAACTCCACGAAAGATGGCCGAAGGAAAGGTCCGGAGCTTTAACTGTTCGCCGCCTTGTCCACGACGTAGATCATCAGGTAGAGCAGGAGGATTACCACCATTGCCGAGAGGTCGATCATCCCCATGCGAGGAATGACTTGGCGGACAGGTTCCCGGAGCGGTGCGGTGA
>JBDUAL010000228.1:0-4124 GCA_040004685.1 Anaerolineaceae bacterium
CGCATCGTCGATGCTTTGGCAGATCAAGAATCCTAAGTGTCCCTGTAGGGACCATCCCTACAGCATCACTTCGCGGATCTTCGCGTTATCCTTGCTCTGCAACGCAGAGGAGGGAGCATGATTGTAGAGAGTGGGAGCGGCGCAGGGGTCACCCTCAACCAATGGTCTGGCGTCTTCGCGGATCTATATGGGCGCATCGTCCGCCGCTTCGCCCGGACGGAAGTACGCGAGCGGGTCCGAACCTATCTGACCGGATTGCTTGGTCGGGTAGAACGTAAGAACGGCTGGCAACTCGCGGAGGCAATCGGAGAAACAGACCCGCAAGGCGTGCAGCGTCTTTTGAATGCCGCGCGCTGGGATGCCGAGGGTGTGCGAGATGATCTGCGGGAGTTCGTCGCGGTACATCTTGGGGATGAAGCGAGCGGCGTGCTGATCGTGGATGAGACAGGCTTCCTGAAGAAAGGTGCGAAATCCTGCGGTGTCGCGCGCCAGTATACCGGCACCGCCGGGGAGACGGTGAATGCCCAAGTAGGAGTCTTCCTCGCCTACTCATCCACGAAGGGCGTGGCCTTTATCGACCGCGCCCTGTATCTGCCACGGGAATGGACAAAAGATCAGCGCCGTCGCACCGAAGCGGGGATCCCGAAGATGGTCCGGTTTGCGACCAAGATCGTGCTTGCCCAGCGGATGCTCGCGCGAGCGTTCGACGCCGACACTCCGGCCCAGTGGGTCGTCGCCGACTCAGGCTATGGGCGGTCGCATGGTTTCCGTCGATGGCTCGAGAAGTGCGGGCGAGCCTACGCGGTGATGATCCCGAAAACAAATGCGCTCCAGTACCGGGGGCGTCGGGAACGGGCGGAGCAACTCGGGGAACGGCTGACCGAGGATGCGTGGATCACCCTTTCATCCGGCGTAGGGGTGCAGGGGGAACGCGTTCATGATTGGGCGTGCCTGCCGCTCTCCGACCGCTGCCCGGTCGGAATACAGCGTTGGCTGCTCGTGCGACGTGATTTGGACGATCCGAGTGCACACGCCTACTGGCTCGCGTACGGACCGGCGAGAACGACGATTGGGGAACTTGTGCGCGTGTGCGATACGCGCTGGGGGATCGAGGAGTGTTTCGCGCAGGCGAAAGGCGAGGTCGGCCTCGACCATTACGAAGTACGCAAGTGGGAGGCGTGGCACCGCTTCATCACACTCGGCCTCGTGACCCATGCCCTGCTGGTTGTCATGCGGGCACATGCGCGGCCCGACGAGACCAGCAATAAAAAGGGGGCTTTGGCAACGACCTCATCCCGCTGACCGTGCCGGAAGTTCGCCGATTGGTGCTGGCACTCGGCGAACCCGATGAGCGTCGCGGGTTCCGGTTCGGCTGGTCACGGTGGAGACGCGCGCACCAAGCAGGCGCAGCCCGCTGCCACGCCGCGCGACACGCTGCCAAGCGCGATCGAATGACCAACCAAGGGACAATCCTGCCTCCCGCACGCTCGCCGACGGCGCTCACCGACGCCGCGTGGGAACGGGTTCGCCCGGTGCTCCCACCGCAGAAGCCAGCGACAGGGCGACCGCGTCACGACCATCGTAGGATCCTCAACGCCATCTTATCGGTGGTGGGTACCGACGAATCATGGCGGGAGATACCGGAGGAGTATGGCAAATGGGAGACAACATATAAGCGGTACCGGTTATGGCGCGACACGGGGTTGTGGCAGCATATCCTCACCGCACTGGGAGGGGAGAGCGGTGTCGAAGTCGAAGTGATGCTGTAGGGAGCCTTTTAGGGACGAACAAATGTACTATAATGGTCGGTATTGGTGCCGACCCGCTGGGCACAATGTTCGGCTTCTATGCAGGGGAGCGTGATGATGGTGGAGATGATCGATGCCGTTGCGGCGGACACTTTGTCGGTGAGCCGCTCCGTCGTGGCGCTGCGCACTGCGCACCCGACCGCGCGGATCCTGACCGAGCAGGTGGCGGCGGACGAGGAGCGCGCGCTCTTCCGCTGCACGATTGCCTTGGCGGGGGGGGCGACCGGCACGGGGTATGGCCACGAAACGCGCGGGACGACCCCCGACTTCTACGAGGTGGCGGAATGGCGGGCAATGGAGCGGGCGTGCGCAGTGCTGGGCTATGCGATCGATGGCCTCGCCGACTCGGTCGACCGCACGCACGGGTGAGCCGTGCCGGGAGCGGGACCGCCGCCCAAGCCCCGCGTGTTCTATAATCGGTCATGCAGACTGTCGCCCGCCTCGCTAACGACCATCCCGCCACGACCCTTTGGGTGCGCGGTATCTTCGCGTTGGCGGACGGTCGGCGCATCACCCGCACCGTGCGCTGGGACGGCGAAGTTGCTGCCGACGACGAGGAGCGGAAAGCGGTGCTAGCCTATGAACTGATCGAGACGCTTGAGCACGGCGGTCACGACGTTCGCGAGGGGCACGCGGTGCTCGTGGAACTGCTCGGCGTAGCGACGGGGTGATCCTGGGGATAGGAGCGGCGATGGCGACCATACTGCCCAGAGATACGGTATTGGTTGTCAAGCAGCCACTGCGGGATCGAGGATTCGATGATTCGACTGATACCGTTGCTGCTTCGTCACCAACGCCCATGCCAGATGCAACAGTTTGCGCGCCGCTGCACAGCGCGCCACCTTGCTCGGCTTCCCCGCCGCGCGCAAGCGGGTATAGAAGGTCTTGATCGCCGGGTTGTATCGCACCGCCGCCAGCGTTGCCATGTACAAGGCGGTACGCAGTCGGCTCTGTCCGCCATGACCGATGCCCGACCGCCCATGTACGCTCGTCCCCGACGTGTGCGGCATCGGGGCCAGCCCCGCGTAGGCCGTCGCCGCCTCGGGCGTGGCGCACAACGTGAAGTTCATCGTGCTCACCAGCAGCCACGCCGCCGTCAGCATCCCGATCCCCGGCGCGCTCATCAGGCAGGCGAGCGACTCCGCCCAATCGCTCGCCGCCAGCACGGCGGCAATCTCCCCCTCCAAATCAGTGATCCGCATGTCAAGCATCGCGATCACGCCGTCCAGATGATCCCGTACCGAGGCGACGACCACCGGCCACTGCACGAGCGCATGCCGCTGATTACGGGTCTGCTGCCGCATGGCGACCAGGGCATCACGGGCGGTGAGGCGCTGACGGACTTCGTGATAGACCGCAGGCGGGGGCGTCCACACGGCGGGCTGCAACGCGGCCGCCAACTGCGCGAGATTCTGCGCATCAAGCGGATCGGTCTTGGCCCGGCGCAACTGTGCCTTGGCGAAGTGGTGCGCCTGCAAGGGATTGATGACGCTCACCGCGTAGCCTGCCGTGTGGAGGGTGACGGCGAGGGCGACCCAGTAACTGCCCGTCGCTTCGAGGGCGACCAGCGTAGCGGCCGACGCACTGCCCGTCGCGGCGAGCTGGCGCTGCAAGGCGGCAAACCCTTGCGGCGTCTGAGGATGGGTGACGGGCGGGGTGGGCGAGCCACCGGGCGGCATCCACGCGGCGGTGAAGCTTGTCGCCGCGATGTCAATCCCGACGTACAACTGGTAGTTGGCAGGCTCGTGCTCCATTCCCTTCCTCCATTGCGTGAGCGGCTGGGTCATACGCCAGTTCAGCGGGCGGTGGGCGTCTTGCCTCGTGATACGTGGTCAAGGCCACTCGATACGGTCCAGATTTGCCGCGCCCCGGAAGATGGGGGACACTCTCTGGGACGCAGTCGGTGCTGCATGGGCGCCCGCGTCCTCACCACCCTCCGTGAACCGTCACATCCAATATACGAGGGCGCCCGGAAGGACACGAAGGAACGCGAAGAGGGTCACAGATTCCTTCTTTTCTTCTCTCCTCCGGTCTTCGTGCTCTTCCGGGCGCCCTCTGGGCAGATTCGCGGTTCAATCCTCTTCCGGTGGCGCTACTCGATGAGGATGTCGAAGCCACTCAGGAGGGAGACTGCTTCGGGCAGGGCGAAGCGGGCTTTGGTGATCGTGTTCGCGGTCGGGTCGATGGTGTAGTCGGTCGCCCGCCGGAAGTCCACCTTCGTCAGGTTGGTGTGGTGGAACTTGCTGCCGGAGAAATCCGTCCCCGTGCAGTCCGCTGCGGTCAGGTCGGCATCGCGGAAATCGACTTCCCGCGCGG